>DASUFC010000095.1:0-40326 GCA_036274755.1 Gaiellaceae bacterium | reverse complement strand
GACCGGCCCGTCGTAGTAGACGAGGTACTTCGTCAGCGAGGAGGTGAGACCGGCGCGCTGCAGCGTCTGGACGATTCCCGCAAAGCGCTGCGAGATCGGCGCCAGCTGCGCGCCCGTGAACGACGACCGCACGGTCGTGATATCCAGCTGTGAGCCACATGAGAACGTCGTGACGTCGTTCCGCGGCGTACGCGTCGCGTCCTGGCCCCGCCACCAGGAGTCGATCTGCTCGGCGTCGGACTGCATGAGGTTCGCGACGGCCGCGAGGTCGTCGACCCCGTCCGACGGGACGAGGTACACCCAGTGCACGGGATTTCCGGCGACGCCGTTCGGCACGCGATCCGACGATGCCGCGGCACCGCACCACGCGGTCGCGGCGGACGCCGCACGAACGGCGGCGACGACGGGTCCGGCGCCGGTGGCAGAGCTGCGCACGGCGCGAGGTGCGGCGCTCTCGCGCGGTGAGGCGGCGGCGGCGGAGGTGAGGATGAGCGCAGCGAGCGCGGCGAAGCCGAGTGCCCTGCTCACGGCGTCGTCACGGCAATCCGGACGCGGCCGGAGAGGCTCTTCTGCGTGACGCGGACGAAGAGCGAACGCTGTCCGCATACCGACGTCTCGAGGCGCTTCACGCGCTGACCCGACCACACGGCGCGCTTCAGCACCGCCTTGCGGTCACCGGCGAGGAGTGCGACGTCGACCGTGCCTCCGGCCGGCACGGTCGCGACGAGACGGAGACTCCCGTCGAGCGGCGTCGCGATCGGGATCAGCCAGACACGCGTCGTCTTCTTGCCGAAGGCACGCGTGAATCGCAGCACGCGCGGCGCGGCCCACGGCGCGATCACGTCCTGCTCGGCAGCCGCGACCGCGGCGTCGCTCGGGTAGAAGCTCGAGTCGATGATCGGCCAGCTCCCGATCGTGATGTCGGCCTTGCGCTCGTCCATGATGCGGTACACCTCGGCCCATGCCTCGCCCGGGTTCCGGGTGTAGTTCGGTCCCTCGTCGCCCGGATAGGCCTGCTTCCGGCCCACGAGCGCGCAGACGTTCGCGGAGCTCGACCAGCGCTTCGGGCCCCAGTCGATGGCGTCCCAGGGCGTGTTCAGGCGGTGGAACGCGACGTGATGGCCGTACTCGTGGCGCAGGACCTCCTCCGGCGTGGCGCCGAACGCCGCGTCCCCCGGCGCAACGAGCTCGTCGCGCGCGTAGCAGCCGAGCGCCTGCGAGCCGCACACCTGCTGCACCTCGTCCACGGTGAGGATGTACGCCGTGAGCCGTGAGAGCTCGGCCCCGTGCGTCAGGTGCACGAGGAACTCGGCCCAGCTCTGCTGCGTCGCGGGGTCCTGCGAGAGCGCGTCCGAGATCTGGACGTCGACGACCTCCCCGGTCGAGGTCGGGATCGGGCCGCCGTGGAGGGCTGGGAAGCCCTGCGCGACCGCGAGCTTCGCCGTGCTCGGCGCGCGGTACGCGTCGATCGTGCGCGCCCATGCCGGCTGAGCCGCCGAGGACGCCTGGACGCGCGCTCCACTCAGGGCGAGCGCGCACACGAGGAGCGCCCCCGCGAGAAGGACGGCGGACCGCCGCACGGTGGGGAGCGCCACGTGACCGTTATAGCCGCGCGAGTGTGAAGCGCGACTAAGAACGTCCCTTGGACGGGCTCAGCGCGGGCCGGCGGCCGCGACCGCGGGGTCGACGTCCGGGAACTTCTCGAAGTTCGCCCGGAACATCGCCGCGAGCTCCGCGGCCTTTGCGTCGTACGCGTCGCCGTCCGCCCAGGTCGAGCGCGGATCGAGGAGCCTGCCGTCGACGCCCTGCACCTCGACGGGGACCTCGAGCCCGAAGGTCGGGTCGACGCGATATTCGACGCGTTCGAGATCTCCGGAGACCGCCGCCTCGAGCAAGGCGCGCGTCGCCTCGATGGGCATCCGCCGGCCCTGTCCGAAAGGCCCACCCGTCCAGCCGGTGTTGACGAGCCAGACGGCCACGTGCGGATGCGCGCGGAGCTTCTCGCCGAGCATGCGCGCGTAGACCGAAGGTGGCTGCGGGAGGAACGGCGCGCCGAAGCACGCGGAGAACGTCGGCTGCGGCTCGGTCACGCCGATCTCGGTGCCGGCGAGCTTCGCCGTGAACCCGGAGAGGAACCAGTACATCGCCTGATCACGGCTGAGCCGCGCGATCGGCGGAAGGATCCCGAACGCGTCCGCGGTCAGGAAGACGACCGAGCTCGGGTGTCCTGCGCGCTTGGCGGGCAGCGCATTCGCGATTCGCTCGAGCTTGTAGGCGGCGCGCGTGTTCTCCGTCTTCGTGTCGTCGTCGAGATCGAGCACGCCGACCTCGTCGATCACGACGTTCTCGAGCACCGTCCCGAAGGAGCGCGTCGTCGCGAAGATCTGCGGCTCCGCCGCCTCGGAGAGCCGGATCACCTTCGCATAGCAGCCCCCCTCGAAGTTGAAGACGCCGTGATCCGACCAGCCGTGCTCGTCGTCACCGACGAGGTGACGGGCCGGGTCCGCCGAGAGCGTCGTCTTGCCCGTGCCGGACAGCCCGAAGAAGACCGCGACGCGGCCGTCGTCGTCGACGTTCGCGGAGCAGTGCATCGGCAGGACGCCCTCGAGCGGAAGACGGTCGTTCATCAGCGAGAAGATCGACTTCTTGATCTCGCCTGCGTAGTACGTCCCGCCGATCAGGACCTCGAGCCGGGACAGATGCAGGCAGACGAAGGTCTCCGAGCGCGTTCCGTCCTCCTCGGGATCCGCGGAGACCGACGGCGCGTGGAGCACCACGGCCTGCGGCTCCATCTCCTCGAGCTCGTCGTCCGTCGGGTCGATGAAGAGCGTCTTCGCGAACAGCGCGTGCCACGGGCTCTCGCTGATCACGCGCACCGCGAGCCGGTGCTTGGGATCGGCGCCGGCGAACGCGTCGACGACGTACACGTCGCCCTCGCTGAGCCGCGCGGCCACGCGCTCGCGCAGCCCGTCGAAGCGCTCCTCCGAGATCTCCGAGTTGGCGCCCCACCAGATCCGCGATTCGGACTCCGGCTCGCGGACGATGAACTTGTCGTTCGGGGAGCGCCCGGTGTGCTCGCCGGTGTCGACGACGAGCGGCCCACCCTCGGCCAGCCGCGCCTCGCCACGGGCGAGTGCGTGCTCGTAGAGCTGCGCGGTCGTGGGATGCCAGTAGACATGCCCACGCACGGAGATCCCGTGTTGAGCGAGCTCGTCCCGGTCGGGAACGATCGCGATCACGAGGCCTCATCCTACGCAGAGACGCGCCGATGTCGCCGGCCAGCGGTCGTGGCGGCCGGTCGCCGTCCGCAGCTGCGCGAAGAATCCGCCGAATGCGCCGGCTCCGCTGGGTCGTTCTCGTCGCCGTGGGGGCGGCCGTTCTCGCCCCCCTCGCACATGCCGACTACGCGGACGAGAAGGCGCTCGCCGAGCTCCACGCGCCCGTCGTGCGAGTCGTCGCCCAGGCGTCGGAGTGCGAGCACGGCGAGCCGTTCGTCCCCACCGACATCGACCTGCTGCTCGACGAGCCGACAGTCGCGCTGCGCGGGCCCTGGAAGGACACGGACCTCGTCAAGATCGCGCCTTCCGCGAAGGACCTCGTGAACCGCTTCGAGTACCACCTGGACTTTCCCGGCAACCCGCTCGATCCCGGATGCGACTACGAGCGGTGGGCGAGGCGGCTGACCGCCGGGCACGAGCCGGTGGTCTACGCCCACGTCGTGACCGAGCCCGCACGTCCCGGGAAGGTCGCGTTGCAGTACTGGCTCTTCTATCCCTTCAACGACTTCAACAACACCCACGAAGGCGATTGGGAGATGATCCAGCTGAACTTCGACGCGAAGGACGCGGCTGATGCGCTCGGTCGCGATCCCGCCGAGGTCGGCTACAGCGCGCACGAAGGGGCGACGTCGTCAGCGTGGGAGGACGACAAGGTCGACGTCGTCGACGGGAAGCGGCCCGTCGTCTACCCGGCGGCAGGCTCGCACGCGAACAAGTACAGCGCCGCCCTCTGGCTCGGCAGCTCGGCCGAGGCCGGCGTCGGGTGCGACGACACGCGGGGCCCGCACCGCCAGCTGTCCCCGCGCGTCGAGACGATCCCGAGCGACCGTGCCGCGGCCGAGAAGGCCTATCCGTGGATCGCGTTCGAGGGACGCTGGGGGGAGCTGCAGAAGGCGTTCTTCAACGGCCCGACCGGGCCGAGCCTGAAGCGTCAGTGGACGGAGCCGATCTCGTGGTCGGACGGCTGGAGCAGCCGCAGCTACGCCGTGCCGACCGGCGGGTTGTTCGGGACGGGGACGACCGACTTCTTCTGCTCGGCCGTCGCGCGCGGCTCGCGTGCGCTCATCCAGCTCCTGCGAAACCCCGTGCCGACCGTGATCCTCATCGGGAGCATCCTCGCGCTCGCGATCTTCGCCGCCTACCGGGCGCGCTGGACTCCGATCGCGCCGAGACGGGTCGCACGCCGGCGCGCATGGGGTCAGATCATCTCCGCGTCGGGAACGATGTACGTCAAGCGGCCCGGGCTCTTCCTCGGCCTCGGCGTGCTGCTGATCCCGATCTCGTTCGCGATCACCCTCATCCAGTGGCTCATGCTGGAAAGCATCGACCTGGTCGGTGCCATCACCGGTGAGGCTGCGGGCACCTGGGCGTACCTGGCCGCGGTGGTCGGCATGACGCTCACGCTGCTCGGGCTCGGGATCGTCCAGGCAGCGGCTGCGCTCGCGCTCGTCGAGATCGACGAGGGTCGGTCGGTGAACGCCGTCGGCGCCTACAAGCTCGCGTGGAAGCACTTCCGCCCGCTCCTCCGGGCGATCGCGGTCTGGGTCGTCGTCTGGGTCGCGCTCACGACCACTGTCTTCCTCGTCCCGGTCGCGATCTGGTTCGCGGTGCGGTGGGCGCTCGCCGCGCCGGTCGTCATGCTCGAGCGTCGCGAGCGACCGCTGCCCGCGCTCCGCCGCAGCGCCGAGCTCGTCCGCCACCACTGGGTGCGCGTCGCGTCCCTCGTCGGCGTGAGCGGCGCCCTCGCGCTGCTGCTGGGGCCGCTGCT
Source organism: Gaiellaceae bacterium (assembly GCA_036274755.1). Lineage (GTDB taxonomy): Bacteria > Actinomycetota > Thermoleophilia > Gaiellales > Gaiellaceae > GMQP-bins7. The sequence goes on along the minus strand of DASUFC010000095.1, from coordinate 35,280 downwards.
GGGAGCGATCCTCATCTTCGTCACCGACGTCCCCCTGGGCCTGCTGAACATCGTCGCCGGGATCGTCTATGCGTTGGCGATGCCGTTCGTCGCGCTCGTCACCGCGTACGTCTACTTCGACATGCGCGCTCGCTTCGAGCTCGAGCCCAGGGAGAGCGTGTCCGAGCTCCCGGCCGAGATCGCGCTCGAGTCGTAGACGGTCAGGCGAGCTCGGCCTCGAGCGGCTGATCGCCCGCAACGAGCTCGGCGAAGCGCCCGCCTCGATCGAGGAGCTCGTCGTAGGTACCGACCTCGGCGATCCGGCCACGGTCGAGCACGACGATCTGATCCGCGTCGCGCACGGTCGAGAGGCGGTGTGCGATCGCGATCGTCGTCCTCCCCTCCGACAGGCGCTCGAGCGCAGCCTGCACGAGTCGCTCGGTCTGCGTGTCGAGCGACGAGGTCGCCTCGTCGAGGACGAGCACGGGCGGATTGCGGAGGATCGTCCGCGCGATCGCCATCCGCTGCTTCTCGCCGCCCGAGAAGCGGTAGCCGCGCTCGCCGACCATCGTGTCGTAGCCGTCGGGAAGCGTCGCGATGAGCTCGTGGATCTGCGCGGCACGTGCGGCCTGCTCGACCTCCTCGTCCGACGCGCTCGGCTTGGCGAACCGCAGGTTCTCGCGCACGGTCGCGTGGAACAGGTACGTCTCCTGCGAGACGACGCCCACCGTGTCGGTGAGCGACTGGAACGTCAGGTCGCGGACGTCGACGCCGTCGATGAGCACGGAGCCGCGCGTCGCGTCGTACAGGCGCGCGACGAGATACGCGCACGTCGTCTTCCCGGAGCCCGTCTCTCCGACGAGCGCGGTCTTGCTGCCGGGCGGGACGGTGAAGGAGACGTCCTGCAGGGTCCACGCGGCGTCGCTGTAGCGGAACCACACGGACTCGAGCGCGACCTCGCCGCGCGGCGCTGTGAGCGAGGTCTTCCCCTCGACGATGTCGACCTCGTGGTCGAGGTACTCGAAGATCCGGTCGAAGAGCGCGAGCGAGGTCTGCACCTCGATCTGAACTCCCAGCAGGCTCCCGATCGGGAAGAAGAGCCTCGTCTGCAGCGTCGTGAACGCGACGAGGGTCCCGATCGTGATCGCCTGCGAGCCGTTCGCGATGGAGAACCCGGCGAACCAGTAGACGAGCGCCGGCATGATCGCGAACGTCATCTGGATGGAGGCCATCATCCAGCGGCCCGTCATCCTGCTCCGGACCTCGAGGTCGGCGAGACGCCGTGACTCACCCGCGAAGCGCTCCGCCAGGTCGTCAGTGCGTCCCATGGTCTTCCCGAGCAGGATCCCCGACACCGAGAGCGACTCCTGGACGATCGACGAGACGTCGGCCAGCGACGCCTGCCGCTCGGCCGTGACTTTCTTGCGCTGCGCGCCCACACGCTTCGTGAGCCAGACGAACAGGGGGAGCAGCGCCAGCGCGAAGAGCGCGAGCCGCCAGTCGAGGAGGAGCATCGCGACGATCGTCGCGATGACCGTCGTCACGTTCGAGAGGACCGACGTCGCCGTCGAGGTGACGACGTTGTCGATACCGCCGATGTCGTTCGCGATCCGGCTCTGCACCTCCCCGGTCCGCGTGCGGGTGAAGAAGGCGAGCGAAAGTCGCTGCAGGTGGCGGTACACCTGCGTGCGCAGGTCGTGCATCACGCTCTGGCCGACCTGGTTGGAGAGCAGCGTCTGATACACGCCGATCACGCCGGTGACGATCGGGATGGCGACCATGCCGGCCACGAGGGCCGTCAGGAGGCCGACGTTCTCGTCCGGGATGGCGACATCGAGGACCTCTCGGAGCAGGAACGGCGACACGACGCCGATCCCGGCCGAGACGACGATCAGCCCGCAGACGAGGGCCAGGCGCGCGCGGTACGAGCGGAAGAGCGCGACGATCCGCCGGAAGTTCGCCTTGCGCACGGCGGGGTCGGCGGGACGCTCGACCGGCTCCTGCGACGCGAACGAGTCGAAGCGTCTTCCTGGCACTCCGTAAGGGTACGGACGAGGCGGCGCGTGGCTGCCGGCCCCGCCGGGTGTGGCATCGACACCCCGTGCATGTGCATGCCCTGCGCTCGGCACGCGCAAGTTTCGGCCGGGACGCGCATCTATCGGGGTAAGGGGGAAGGCCGGAGTGAAGACGGGCGGACTGCGGCGGCGGTCCGCCCTTCGCCGGCCGCCGCTCGCTCCATCCGACGCCTCGATGCTCGCAGGCACCGGGTGGTGTCAGCTCGCCCGGACCCGGGTACCCGTCCGAAAACGAGCGAAGGAGGAGTCCATGGGAGGACCGAAGGTGCACGAGCTCATGACGGAGCGCCCGCGCTGCGTGACGCCCGAGACGCCCGTGTCCGAGGCCGCGGCGCTGATGGCCAGCGAGGACGTCGGATCGCTGCCCATCCTCGAGGGCGAGAAGCTGGCCGGCGTCGTCACCGACCGTGACATCGTCGTCCGCGGGATCGCGGAGGGGAAGGACCCGCGGGGCATGCCCGTGCGGGAGATCGCGACCCGCGACCCGGTGTGCGTGACGCCCGAGCAGGGTCTCGACGAGGCGCTGCAGCTGATGGCGAGCCACCAGGTACGCCGTCTGCCGGTCGTCGACGAGGACGATCGTCTCGTCGGTGTGCTCGCGCAAGCGGATGTCGCGACGAAGGGCGGCAAGGAGAAGGCCGTCGGCGAGATGCTCGAGGGGATCTCGCAGACTCCCACCGGGCCACGGGTCTAGACCTTCGAGGCCGCGGGCGGGAGAGGCGAAACGAAACGCCCCTCCCGCCCGCGGCAGGCGACGCGCTGCGCGCGGCGAACGCGTCGAGGTGGACACCAACGCCGCGATCGAGCGCTTCCTCGAGCACGGAGGCCTCTCCGAGGCGACGCAGCGCGCCTACGGCTCCGACCTTCGGGCCTTCTCGACCTGGCTCGACGGCCGCGGCCTGACGCTCGACGACGTCGACTCGCGCGTGCTCTCCGACTGGGTCGCGGAGCTCGGAAGCGGCCGCGACCGGCTTTCCGGCGCCTCGATCGCACGACGGCTGGCGGCCGTCCGCTCCTGCGTGCGCTTCACGTTCGGCCCGGCGCGGGTGCCGGACGCAGCGCTCGCGCCGAACCGCGGTCGGCGTCTACCGGACGCGCCGAAAGCCGCTGACGTCGAGAACCTGCTCGAGCTGGCCGACGGCGACACGCCGCTCGCGCTCCGCAACCGGGCTCTGCTGGAGCTCCTCTACTCGGCGGGGCTCCGAAGCCAGGAGGCCGTCTCGCTCGACCTTCGGGACGTCGACTTCGACCGCGAGGTCGTGCACGTCCGCGGCAAGGGGAGCAAGGAACGTGTCGTCCCCCTCGGCGAGGAGGCGGCGCTGCACCTCGCGCGCTACCTGCGCGACGGCCGCCCGGAGCTCGCGGCGGGCGCGAACGACGCGCTCTTCCTGTCGACGCGCGGCCGGCGGCTCGACACGAGCACGGTTCGCAGGCTCCTGCGCCATCCGCATCGCCTTCGCCACGCATTCGCGACGCACCTGCTCGAAGGAGGAGCGGACCTCCGCGTGATCCAGGAGCTCCTCGGGCACGCGTCCCTCTCCACGACCCAGATCTACAGCCACGTCGACGCGCGCCGCTTACGCCGCGTGTACGACCACTCGCATCCGCGCTCCTAGCGCTAGATGGTTGATGCCACGAGATCGCCGGCTCCGGGGCGCGGGCCGGCCGCTCCAGGGCGCGACGGGAGAGCGGTGGCGATGCTGGACGCCTCGGTGCGGCTCTCCCGTCGCGAAGCGCACGCCTGCAGAGAGGCCGCGGAGCGGGCTTTCTGCGGGCGGGAGCAGCCTGGACGCGCCGCATCGTGCATCCGGACGCGCGAGATCGTGGCATCGACCATCTAGGTGTGACAGGGGCTCGAGTTGGCCATGAGCGAGCGCTGGAGCTCGTTCATGCGCGCTTCCAGCGCCACGTCGTCCTTGTTCGAGCGGTCGAAGTTCCCGAGCCCGGCTCCTTCCCACGTCACGTCCGGCGTCACACCCGGCCCCGAGACGGCGACGCGATAGCGACGGCCGTTACCTGCGGGCCGCTGGCGCCCGTCGGCGACGTGCGGGACGAACCCGTAGCAGAACGTTCCGTCGGGATTCCGCGCGACGAAGCCGTTCTCACGCCTCCAGCCTCGGCCGTACGCCGAGTCGAGCGTGTCGAGGTAGACCACGCGCCCGTACGCGTCGAGCGGCTCGCCGGACGGCGTCGTCGAAAAGCCGTAGACCGGCAGACCGCGGTAGGTGAGGCGCCCGAACAGGTGATGCCAGCGGCCCCCGTAGCTCCAGTCGAGCCAGACCTCGAGGCTCGCCACAGGCCCGCTCCAGTGCGATACGCGGAGCTCTTGCGCGCCATGGCCCGGCTTCCAGGGGGGCAGGGCGAAGTTCGCCTGCGAGCGCTGCCACTTCTGGAGGGCCCAGTGCGACCCGTCGCGAGCCGTGCAGGCCGCGACGAGGTAGGGCAGCTGCGGGCCCCGATACGCGCCGCAGGTGTTCTTCATCGTCTTCCAGAGGACCTTCCCGTGCGAGCGCCAGCCACCCGAGTAGTCGATACGGAACGCGGCCTGCGGCACGTCGGCGCTGGGCGAGCGCGCGTTGATCGCCCCCCACACGAGCACGCGCTGCTGTCTCCCCTGCGCGCGATAGCTGACGAGCGCCCGCCCGTCGGCGGTCACGCTCAGACGCTCGGTCGACGTGTTCCGGGCGATGAGCTGCGAGGCGCTCGCGAGGCTCGGAAGCGCCGCGAAGGCCGCGGCGACGGCGATGAGGACCACCGCCGCGCGCAGGAGCGGGCGGTCTGCCGCCGAATCCCTTCGAGCGCCGTGACTCCTCGAATCGACTCCGACGTCGAGCGCTACCTGCTGTCCCTCCAGGCCCGGCGGTCGCCACGGACCGTCGACGCCTATCGCCGCGACCTCGCGGCGCTCCGCGCGTTCAGCGGGAACGCCGTCGGCGACACGACCACGGAAGACCTCGAGCTCTGGGTCGCGTCGATGCGCGCCGACGGGCTCGCCGCATCGACCATTGCCCGGCGCGTCTCCGCGGTGCGTGCGTACTTTCGCCACCTCGTCCTTATCGGCAGTCGCGAGGAGAACCCTGCTGCCTCACTCCAGCTACCGCGTCGAGGCCGCACCTTACCGCGCGCCCTGTCGCCGTCCGAGACCGAACGGCTCATCGACGCCGCGAACGGCACGTCGCCGCGCGCGCTCCGCGACCGCGCGCTCGTTGAGCTCCTCTACGGCGCCGGCCTGCGGGTCTCGGAGGCGGTCGGGCTGGAGAAGAACGGCGTCGCGCTCGAGGAGCGCATCGTCCGCGTGCTCGGCAAGGGAGGGAAGGAACGCCTCGTGCCGCTCGGTCGTCCGGCCGCCGAGGCCGTCCGCCGCTACCTCGCACTCGGCCGCCCGCACCTCGATCGTCGCTACCGGCCCGAGCTCTTCCTGAACGCCCGCGGGGGCGCCCTGACGAGGGCCGGCGCATTCCTGATCCTCCGCAAGCTCGCCGACCGCGCCGGCCTCGAGCCCGGCCGCGTGCATCCCCACCTCCTGCGCCACTCCTTCGCGACGCACTTGCTCGAAGGCGGCGCCGACCTGCGCTCCGTGCAGGAGATGCTGGGCCATGCAGACCTCGGGACGACCGAGCGCTACACCCACGTGTCCGACCGGCGGCGCCGGGAGGTCTACTTTCAGGCGCACCCGCACGCGCGGCGCCGCTCGCGCGAGACCGAGCCGAGCGCCTGAGCCTCTCGTCGTCACGAGAGCGCGCCGAGATCGCAACGATCTCGCCCTCTCCCGGCGGCATCGCGAGCCCTCCCTATACTCGCGCCCCTGCAGGACCTGACCACTCCCCTTCGCGAGCTCTTCGGATTCGACGCGTTCCGGCCCGGTCAGGAGGACGTGGTCCGAGCTGCCGTCGAGGGGCACGACACGCTCGCGCTGATGCCGACCGGGTCCGGCAAGTCGTTGACGTACCAGCTCGCGGCGATGCTGCGGCACGAGCCGACGCTCGTGCTCTCGCCGCTCATCGCCCTCATGAAGGACCAGGTGGACAAGCTGCCGCCACTCGTCGCGCCGACCGCGACCTTCGTGAACTCGTCGCTCACGCCGGACGAGGCCGAAGCGCGGCTCGCGAGCGTGGGCGCCGGAGACAAGCGGCTCGTCTACGTGGCGCCCGAGCGCCTGCGCCAGCGCCGGTTCGTCCAGATGGCGAAGACGATCGGGATCGGCCTCGTCGTCGTCGACGAGGTGCACTGCGTGAGCATGTGGGGGCACGACTTCCGTCCCGACTACCTCTTCATCCGGCGGGCGCTCGAAGAGCTCGGCGAGCCGACCGTCCTCGGGATGACCGCCACGGCCACACCCGAGACGGCCACGGACATCTCGCAGGCACTCGGACGCCGTCCCGAGATCGTGCACACGACAGTCGTGCGACCGAACCTTCGCTACGACGTCGAGACGGTGTCGAACGCCGACGACCGGCTTCGCATCCTCGTCGAGCGCATTCGCGGCCTCGACGGCGGTTCGACGATCGTCTACGCGCGCTCGCGGCGATCCACGGAGGAGATCGCCCGCGTGCTCGCGAGCCACGGCCTGCGCGCGGAGCACTACCACGCAGGGCTCGAGGCGGACGAGAGGTCGCGCGTCCAGGACGGTTTCGTCAGCGGTGCCACGCAGGTGGTCGTCGCGACGACGGCGTTCGGCATGGGCATCGACAAGCCGGACGTGCGACTCGTCGCTCTCGCCAACTATCCGTCCTCGCTCGAGGAGTACGTCCAGATGATCGGCCGCGCCGGGCGCGACGGCGCGCCGAGCGACACCCTTCTCCTCGCGAGCTCCACCGACGGTGCATCCCTCCGTCGCTTCGCGGTCGCCGACGTCGCCGCGGCGGAGGAGCTCCGTCGCGTCTACCGGGTGCTCCGCGATGCGCCGGGCATCGTCGATCCCGACGAGCTGGCGGGGCTGGCGCCGGACCGGGACGTTCGCGTGCTCGTCGGGATGCTCGAGCAGGCAGCGCTCGTGGAGCGCGGGTTCGACGAGGGGCGGCGGATGCGCGTCGAGGTTCCGGCGCCTCCTCCCGACGCGGCGCAGCGGGTGGAGGCTCTCCTCGCGCGGGCGCGACTCGTCGCCGACGGCCGGGCCGACGCGATGATCGCGTTCGCCGAGGCCTCACGCTGCCGCCATGCCCAGGTCGCGACGCACTTCGGCGAGACGCTCGAGCCGCCCTGCGGTGCGTGTGACGTCTGCGCTCCGCGCGCCGTGGGCTCGTTCGCCGTCCCGGTCGACATCGTGTCGCCGCTCCCCGACGACGTCGGCGCCGCGATCGTGAGCGCGGTGGGAAGGCTGACGTGGCCGCTCGGGCGCAAGAGCCTCGTCGCGATGCTCCGGGGCTCGGTGTCTGCGCCGAAGTCGGCGAGGCAGTCGGCGTCGTTCGGGATCCTGGCTGCTGCGAGCGACGCCGACGTCCGGCGCTGGATTGCGGTTCTCGAGCAGACGGGTGCGCTCGTCGAGAGGACGACGCCCGACGGCTACCGCGTCCTGGGGAAGGGCCAAGTCGCGCCGCCGCGGATCCACTTCGGGGGCGCGGCGGACGCAGAGGTCGACGGCGAGCTCTTCGAGCGCCTGCGGAGCTGGAGATCCGAGCGAGCGCGCACGGACAGCGTTCCGGCGTACGTGGTGTTCCCCGACGCGACGCTCCGCGAGATCGCGGCCGTGGAGCCGCAGGCGCTCGCGGAGCTCGCAGCGATCAAGGGGATCGGGCCGGCGAAGCTGGAGCGCTACGGCGCGGACGTCATCGCCGTCGTCGCGGCGTCGTAAGGCGCGTCAGGCCGACCAGGCGGCTGCCGCGAGCTCCGTCACCGTCGCGACGTCCGCGGGATCCGCGTCGACGATCGTCACGTGCCCGAGCTTCCGGCCCGGGCGAGGCTCCTTGCCGTAGACATGGACGTGGGCACCGCGCACCGCGAGGAGCTCCTCGAGCGGCGGAACGGCCCCGACGAGGTTCACGAGGATCGCCGAGCCCAGCGCCTCCGTCGGGCCGAGCGGGAGCCCCAGGATTGCCCGCAGGTGGTTCTCGAACTGGCTCGTCACCGAACCCTCGATGGTCCAGTGGCCGGTGTTGTGGACACGCGGGGCGAACTCGTTCGCGAGCAGGCGCCCGCCGACATCGAAGAGCTCGACGGCCAGCACGCCCACGTAGCCGAGCTCGTCGAGGAGTCTCCGCGCGATCTCCTCGGCCTCGCCCTGCAGCGCATCGGCGCCCGAGGCCGGAGCACGCGAGGTCGCGAGGATCCCTCCGCGATGCTCGTTCTCCGTGAGCGGATAGAACGCCGTCGCGCCGTCGCGGCCACGAACCGCGACGATCGAGAGCTCGCGGTCGAAGGGCACGATCCCCTCCACGAGCTCGTTCTCGCCGATGATCTCGCCCGGCGAATCGACCATGCGCTGGCCCTTTCCGTCGTAGCCGAGGCGCCGCGACTTGACGAGCGCGGGGACGCCGACGTCCTCGAGCGTCCCGAACGGGGCCGTCTCGATGCCCAGCCGTCGGAAGAGCTCCTTCTCGACGAGCCGGTCCTGCCCCAGCTCGAGCGCTCGCATGTCCGGGACGACCGCGACCCGCCGGGCCGCCTCGACGGGGACGTTCTCGAACTCGAACGTCACCACGTCCGCACCGTCCGCGAGCCGGTCGAGGCACGCGGGGTCGTCGTACGCGCCGACGACGAGCTCGCCGACGGCGCCTGCGCACGCATCGGGCGCGGGGTCGAGAAAGCGCATGCGCAGCCCGAGAGGCGCACCCGCGAGCGCGAGCATCCGCCCGAGCTGCCCCCCGCCGATGCAGCCGACGACGGACGTCACGCGGACGGGTCGGGCGCGGCGAGCACTGCCTCGGTCTGGCGCTCGCGAAACGCTGCCAGGCGCTCGCGAACGCCCGGGTCGGAGCGCGCGACGATGGCAGCGGCGAGGAGCGCGGCATTCACGGCGCCCGCTCGCCCGATCGACAGCGTCCCGACCGGGACTCCCGCAGGCATCTGGTTGATAGACAGCAGGGAGTCGAGGCCCTGCAGCGTCTTCGACTCGACCGGCACACCCAGAACGGGCAGGAGCGTCTTCGAGGCCGCCATGCCCGGCAGGTGCGCCGCGCCCCCGGCTCCGGCGACGATGACCTGGAGACCCCGAGCCTCGGCCGACGATGCGTACTCGAAGAGCTTGTCCGGCGTGCGATGAGCCGAGACGACCTCGGTCTCGAAAGCGATGCCGAGCGCCTCGAGCTGCTCGGCCGCGTGCCGCATCGTCTCCCAGTCCGACCGGGAGCCCATGATGATCCCGACGACGGGCGCCTGCGCGTCGCTCACGCGCGTGACACTACTTTCTGCACAGATCGGAACTCCGCTCCCGCGTACTCCCGATCGTGCGGGTGGAGCAAATGACCTGAAGCGCGCCCGCGTCGCGGCCGCGGTCGCTGTTCCACCTCTTCCCTACTTCGCTCGGGAGCGCTTCAGCAGCAACGTCGAGACCGACGCAGCGGTCTTGCGCACCTCGGGCTCCTCGTCGTCCGAGTCCGCGATGCCGTCGAGGATCTGGATGGTGTCGCGCTGCGGCGTCCCGTTACGAAGCGAGACGATTGCGAGCCGTCGCACGGCCGCGTTCGGATCGCGAGCGGCGAGCTCGTGGAGGAGCGGACGAAAGGAGTTCACGTCGCCCGGGTGGTTGCGCGAGAGCCCCTCGAGCGCGATCAGCGCCGATCCACGCGCGGCCGGGCTCTCGTCCTCGAGCCCTCGGCGCAGGAGCTCGAGCTTCTGTCGGAACCTGAACTGCGCGATCGCCCGGTACGCCTGGGCACGGACGCGGTAGTCGGCATCGCGAGCGCCCGCCTCGATCTCCTCGTCCCACTGCGATCGGAGCGTCGCGAGGGCGCGCTCGTCCCCCGCTTGCGCCAGGGCGTCCGCCTCGGCAGCCGCCTCGGCGAGCGTCACGAGAGCGAGTCGAGGGAGCGCGGACCGGGGCCGGTGTAGCGCGCCGACGGGCGGATCAGCCGCGCGACCCGCTTCTGCTCGAGGACGTGCGCGGACCATCCCGCCACTCGCGCACAGGCGAACATCGCGGGAGTCAGCTTCGCCGGGATGTCCGCGACGTCCAGGACGACCGCCGCCCAGTACTCGACGTTCGTCGCGAGGACACGCTCGGGATGGCGAGCCTGGAGCGCGGCCAGCGCCGCCTGCTCGAGCTCCTTCGCAGTCTCGACGCGTGGCGAGCCGAGCTCCTCGGCGGTCCGCCGCAGCAATCGCGCGCGCGGGTCCTCGGCGCGGTAGACGCGGTGGCCGAACCCCATGATCCGGTCGCCGCGCGAGAGGAGGTCGTCGACGTAGCCCGCGACGTCGCCCGTCGTCGCCGCCTCGTCGATCATCGGGATGACGTGCGCCGGCGCGCCGCCGTGCAGCGGCCCGGACAGCGTTCCGATCGCCGCGGACATGGCCGCGCCCGCGTCGGCGCCCGTCGAGGCGGCGATGCGCGCCGTGAAGGTCGAGGCGTTGAGGCCGTGCTCCGCCGTGCAGATCCAGTACGTGTCGATAGCAGTGGCGTGCCGCGGGTCGGCCTCGCCGCGCCAGCGCAGGAGGAACCGCTCGGCCGCAGTCTTCCCGGCGGCGACCACGTCGTCCGCCACCGATTCGGGGTGGCCGTCGGCGACGCGGGCCGAGCGCGCGACGATCGACATCACCTGCGCGGAGAGGCGGCCGAGGTCGTCCCGCGCCTGCTCGTCGGAGATCTCGGTGACCTTGCCGAGGTTCCAGACGCCGGAGAGCCGCGCGGTCTCGGCTTGCGCGTCGGCAGGCGCGTTCCCGGTCAGCGCTTTCGGCTCGTACGACTCCGGCTCCGGCATCCCCGGCTCGAGGCTTTCGTCGACGAGGAGGCCCCATACCTTCTCGTACGGAACGCGGCCGACGAGCTCCTCGATGTCGACACCGCGATACCGGAGCGCGCCGCCTTCGCGATCGGGCTCGGCGATCTCGGTCTCGACAGCGACGACGCCTTCGAGCCCCGGCTTGAAGTCCGCGACCTCGCTCATCCGAAACGGACGCTACCTGACCGGGAATCCTCGATGGTCTCGCTACGATCGCCGAGCCCATGGCCCACCGCGTCACCCTCATTCCCGGCGACGGGACCGGGCCGGAGCTGACCGAGGCCACGCGCCGCGTCCTCGAGACGACGGGCGTCGACCTCGAATGGGACGTGCGCCAGGCCGGCGTCGACGTCATGGAGGAGGCGGGCACTCCGCTCCCCGAGGAGACGCTCTCGTCGGTGAAGGAGAACGGCGTCGCGCTCAAGGGGCCTATCACCACACCCATCGGAACGGGCTTCCGCTCGGTGAACGTGGCTCTCCGCCACGAGCTCGAGCTGTATGCGTGCCTCCGTCCGTGCAAGACGTACGCGGGCGTCCGCTCGCGCTACGAGGACGTCGACATCGTGATCGTCCGTGAGAACACCGAGGACCTGTACGCGGGGATCGAGTACGAGGCCGGCACCGACGCGGCGGAGCAGGTCATCGCGACGCTGAACGGCCTCCAGGCCAAGCAGATCGCCTCCGGCTCCGGCATCTCCGTGAAGCCGATCAGCGCAGCCGCGTCCGAGCGCATCATCCGCTTCGCGTTCGAGTACGCCCGCCGCCACGGCAGGCGCGAGGTCGCCGGCATCACGAAGGCGAACATCATGAAGTTCACGGACGGCCTCTTCCTCTCCGTGTTCCGCGAGGTGGCCGCCGAGTACCCGGACATCGCCTCGCGCGAGGTCCTCGTCGACGCGCTGACCATGCAGCTCGTCCAGCGGCCGGAGGAGTTCGACGTCCTCGTGCTGCCGAACCTCTACGGCGACATCATCAGCGACCTCACGGCCGGCCTCGTCGGCGGGCTCGGGGTCGCGCCGGGGGCGAACATCGGCGAGACGGCCGCCGTGTTCGAGGCGACCCACGGCTCCGCACCCAAGTACACGGGACAGAACAAGGTGAACCCGACCGCCATGATCCTCTCCGGCAAGCTCATGCTCGAGCACCTCGGAGAGCAGGACGCCGCCGACCGGCTCGAGGCGGCCGTCGCTGCCGTGATCGCCGACGGCAAGCGCGTCACCTACGACCTGAAGCCAACCCGCGACGACCCGACGGCCGTAGGAACATCGGAGTACGCGGACGCGATCATCGAAAGGCTGGAGACCTAGACATGCGAAAGAAGATCACCGTCGTCGGCGCCGGAAACGTGGGCGCAACCTGCGCACAGGAGCTGGCGCGCCGCGACTACGCGGACGTCGTCCTCGTCGACATCATCCCGAACTTCCCGCAGGGGAAGGCGCTCGACATCAACCAGGCGGCGGCGGTGCTCGGGTACGAGCCCGCGATGGTCGGTTCGAACGGGTACGAGGAGAGCGCCGGCTCGGACGTGATCGTGATCACTGCCGGGAAGCCACGCTCGCCGGGAATGAGCCGCGACGACCTCGTCTCCACGAACGAGTCGATCGTGGGCGCGGTCACGAAAGAGGCCATCAAGCACTCCCCGGACGCCATCCTCGTCGTCGTCTCGAACCCCCTCGACGCCATGTGCCACGTCGCGAAGGCGACGTCGCGCTTCAAGAAGCACCGGGTCGTCGGCATGGCGGGGATCCTCGACACCGCGCGCTTCTCGACCTTCATCGCACAGGAGCTGGACGTGTCGGTGAAGGACGTCACGGCTGTCGTGTTGGGCGGCCACGGCGACCAGATGGTCCCGGTCGTCTCCGCGACGAACGTCGGCGGCGTGCCGCTGCCCGAGCTGCTGCCGAAGCGGCGTATCGACAAGCTCGTCGAGCGCACGAAGTTCGGCGGCGGCGAGCTCGTGAAGCTTCTCGGCACGTCGGCCTGGTACGCGCCGGGCGCGGCGGCCGCGCAGATGGTCGACTCGATCTGCCTCGACGAGAAGCGCGTCCTGCCGTGCACGGCCTACCTCGAGGGCGAGTACGGGATCAACGGGCTCTACATGGGTGTCCCGGTCAAGCTCGGCTCGGGCGGCGTCGAGGAGATCGTGAAGCTCCGCCTCACGGCCGACGAGAAGAAGATGCTGCGCGCCTCCGCCGCCGCCGTGCGCGAGGTGGTCGGCGTCCTCAAGAGATCGTAGGGGCGAGGCGTGCCTCGCCCGGAGGTGCGATGGACCTCGGACTGAGCGATCGCACCGCGATCGTCTGCGGCGCGTCCTCGGGCATCGGACTCGGGATCGCGGAGGCTCTGGCGACGGAGGGAGCCAACGTGGTCGTGTTCGCGCGGCGGGGCGACCTCCTCGAGCAGGAGGCCGCACGGATCGGCGCGACCCCCGTCACCGGCGACGTCACGAGCACGGAGGATCTCGAACGGCTGGTCGAGACCACGATCGACGCGCACGGCGGCATCGACGTGCTCGTGCACAACTCCGGCGGGCCGCACCGCACCACCGCGGCCGAACTCGACGCGCGAAAGGTCCGGGAGGCGGTCGACCTCCTTCTCGTGTCGATCGTCGAGCTCACGGCTCTCTGCCTTCCCCACCTCGAGCGGAGCCCGGCGGGCCGGATCGTGACCGTCACGTCGTCCTCCGTCCGCGAGCCGATCGACGGCCTCGCACTGTCGAACGCCATCCGTCCCGGCATCGTCGGCTGGTCGAAGACGCTCGCACGCGAGCTCGGCCCGAAGGGGATCACCGTGAACTGCGTCGCGCCCGGTCGCATCGACACGGACCGCCTTCGCGAGGTCTACCCGGACGGGCCGACGCCGGAGGACCTCGCGACCATCCCGCTCCGCCGTCTGGGAACAGCGCGCGAAGTGGGCGACGTCGTCGCGTTCCTCTGCTCCGATCGCGCCTCCTACGTGAGCGGCACGGTGACGCTGGTGGACGGCGCCCTCACGCGGAGCATCTGAGCACCTTGGCGCGGTACGCCGGTACCGCAGTCCTCCTCGGGCTGCTCGCCGGGGTCGCGGCGGCGCTCGTCCTCTGGTGGACGCCCGCGAACGACTTCCTCATCGTCCCCGACAAGGCGAAGCCGCTCGCGGCGAAGGTCGAGGTCGAGGACGGCAAGCCGAACACGAAGGGCGGCGTCTACTACGTCGACGTCTTCGTGCGCCGCATCCGGCGGCTCGAGCAGCTCCTTCCGTTCACGCGGCCCGACGGATCGACGCTCGTGCCCGAGCGGGCGATCGCCCCCAAGGGAACGACGGACGCGGAGCGGATGAGGCAGAACGCAGCGGACATGCGTCGCTCCGAGCAGATCGCGTCCGCGGTCGCGCTCGGGACGCTCGGATACCACGTGACGGCGACGCCGCGCGGCGTCCTCGTCACCGCAGTGACACCGGACGTCCCGGCGGCGAAGGTGCTCGACCCGCAGGACGTGATCATCGCCGTCGACGGCAAGCCCGTGCGAACGCCCCCGGAGCTCCGCCGGGAGATCGGGAGCCTCGAGCCGGGAGACGACGTGACGCTCACGATCCGCCGCGACGGAAAGAAGCGCGACGTCACCGTCAAGACGATCGCGAATCCGAGCGACTCGTCCCAGGCGATCATCGGAATCCTCGTCAACCAGGACGCGAGGATCCGCGTGCCGCTCGACATCGACATCGACCTCGGTCGCGTCGGGGGCCCGTCGGCCGGCCTCCCCTTCGCACTCGAGATCGCGCGGCAGCTCCGACCCGGCATCACGCACGGCTGTCGGATCGCCGCGACGGGTGAGCTGGCTCTCGACGGAACCGTGCTCCCGATCGGTGGCATCGAGCAGAAGACGATCGGCGTCCGCCGTACCGGTGTGGATTACTTCTTCGTCCCGGTGGGCGAGAACGCGCGCATTGCGAAGCAGAACGCGGATGGGCTGCACGTCATCCCTGTCGATAGTTTTCAACAGGCGTTGCGGAAGCTGGCAACGGACGTCGGGAAATGCTGAATTTGCAGCATCTTCGTCCCCTCTGACAACACGCGCAATTTGCGGCGAATTCCTCTCCGACGGGGGTTGTGGGCCTGCATGCGCCCCGCCAGAATGCTGCCTGCCGAGAGGGGCGGCACCTCGACCACATGGCGAAGAAACGAACTCCTGTCACCTGCGACGACTGCTACTTCCGCCAGGAAGGGCTGTGCGCCCTCAACGGGAACGTGCCGTGCCCGACCTTCCGGGCGACGACGCGTGGCTCGCTCGCACCACCGCAGCAGCCACGGCTCGTGCCACGGGTCGTCGCCCACGCTCCGGTCGGCCACGCAGCCGCTTAGACTTCCCGCGTGAGCTCGCCGGGAGGGTCAGGAGCACCAGAGAGGGACACGCCGTGGAAGCTGATCATCTTCGGCGCGATCGCCGTCTACGCGATCCTCATCGTGCTCTTCAACCGCAAGCAGGTCGACGTCAGCTTCGTCTTCTTCTCCGCGCAGATCTCACTGCTCGTCCTCATCCTCCTCTGCGTCGGCATCGGCTTCGCCGCGGGATACCTGTTCGAGCAGCTGCGCACCCGCCGCAAGCGGAGCGCGACCTCAGCCCAGTAGGCGCATGACGCGCTCGACGCCCTCGGTGATCCGCTCGGGCGTCTCGTAGCTGAAGGCGAAGCGCGCGCTCGCCCTCCCCTTCGGATCACCCGGTGCGAAGAACCCGGGACCGGCAACGAAGCTGACACCCTCGCGCTCGGCGGCCGATGCGAGATCCGTCGAGTCGGCGCCCTCATGCTCGAACCAGACGAAGTAGCCGCCCTCGGGCCGGCTCCAGGACGCGCCCTCGGGTGCGTGCGCCTCGAGCGCCGCGAGCATGGCGTCGCGACGTGTCTCGAGCTCGCGCGTCACGTGCTCGAGGTTCGGCTCGAAGCGTCCCTGAGCGACGAACTCCGCGACGATCGCCTGTGGGAGGAAGGGAGGCGAGATGTACGTCGAGACGGCTCGCTCCTCGAACGACGCCGCGTCCGCGTCGGGGAGCACGAAGTATCCGGTCCGTACGCCTGGCGCGACCGTCTTCGAGAACGACGACGTGTAGGTGACGAGCGAGCCGCCTTCGAGGTCGACGAGCCGCTCGGGCGCATCGCCGTCGAAGCGCACGAGCCCGTACGGATCGTCCTCGAGCACCGGAAGCTCGTGCCCGCGGACGACCTCCACGAGCCGCGCCCGGCGCTCGCGCGAGAGCGTTCGGCCGCTCGGGTTCTGGAAGGTCGGGATCGTGTAGAGGAAGGACGGGCGGTCGGATCGCCTGCGCAGCTCGAGCTCGAGCGCCTCGGGATCGACCCCTTCGTCGTCCATGTCGAGGGCGACGATCTCGACGCCGTCGCGGGCGAGAACCTTCAGCGGGCGGTCGTACGTCGGCGCCTCGACGAGCACGCGCCCAGGTCGGCGCGCGAGCTGCTCGGCCGCGTAGAAGACGAAGCCCTGGAGCCCACCGACCGTGAGGACGACCCGGCTCGGGTCGACCCCGTGCCGCTCGGCGACCCACTCCCGAAGCGGCGGGTAGCCCCCGCCCGGCCCGTACGCGAAGACCCTCGATCCGTCGCGCTGCGCGACCGCGAACGCGCACTCGGCGAGCGCTTGCGAGGGGATCAGCTCGGGCGCCGGGGCGCCGCGAGCGAACGAGATCGGCGGATCGGCCATCGCCTCGAGCCTACGCGAAGCGGACGTGGACGCCGGCCCGCGGCGGCTCGGAGACATCGTCGTGTCCGCGCTATGAGCGCGCGATCTCGGCGATCAGCTGGGCGGCCTCGGTCGGCGTCGTGCCGACGCGGATCCCGCGCGCTTCGAGCGCTTCCTTCTTCGCCTGCGCGGTGCCGGCGGAGCCGGAGATGATCGCGCCCGCGTGGCCCATCGTCTTGCCCGGGGGCGCAGTGAAGCCCGCGATGTAGCCGACGACGGGCTTCGTCATCTGGGCCTCGATGAAGGCCGCGGCCTTCTCCTCCTCGTCGCCGCCGATCTCGCCGACCATGACGACCTGTTTCGTCTCCTCGTCGGCCTCGAACAGCGCGAGGACGTCGATGAACGACGAGCCGACCACCGGGTCCCCGCCGATGCCGACGATCGTCGAGCAGCCGAGGCCGAGCTGCGTCAGCTCGTGGCCGATCTGGTACGTGAGCGTGCCGGAGCGCGAGACGAGCCCGACGGAGCCCTCGCGGAAGATCTCGGCCGGGATGATCCCGACGTTCGCCTTGCCCGGGGACAGCGCGCCCGGGCAGTTCGGCCCGACGATGCGAACGCCCCGCCCCTGCACGAACGCGTGCAACCCGAGCATCTCGTGCGCCGGGACGCCCTCCGTGATGCAGATGACCGTGCCGATGCCGGCGTCGATCGCCTCGTACATCGCGTCCGCGGCGAACGGCGCCGGGACGAACACCATCGCGGTGTTCGCGTCCGTCTCGGAGACCGCGCTCGCGACCGAGTCGAAGACCGGGATCCCCTCGACGTCCTGTCCGCCCTTTCCGGGCGTCACGCCCGCGACGACATTCGTGCCGTGCGAGCGATTGCGGAGACCGTGGAAGCGGCCCTCGGAGCCGGTCAGCCCCTGGACGACGAGCCGCGTGCCCGAGTCGACGAGGATCGCCATCAGGCAGCCAGCTCCACTGCTCGGCGTGCCCCGTCGAGCATCGTCGCCTCGGTCGAAAGGTTCGGCAGGGCCGCGTCCGCGAGGATGCGTCGCCCCTCCTCCGCGTTCGTCCCGTCGAGCCGGACGACGATCGGAAGCTCGAGGCCCATCTGCGAGACGGCCTGCAGGATGCCGCGCGCCACCTCGTCGCAGCGCGTGATCCCGCCGAAGATGTTGAAGAAGATCGCGCGCACCTGCTCGTCGCGCGTGATGACCTCGAGTGCGTCGACCACCCCCTGCGCGTCTCCGCCGCCGCCGAGGTCACAGAAGTTCGCAGGCCGTCCACCGGCGAACGTCACGACGTCGACCGTGGACATCGTGAGGCCGGCGCCGTTCCCGAGCACCCCGACCTCGCCGTCGAGCTTCACGTACGTGACGCCCTTCTCGCGTGCGAGCGCCTCGAGCGGGTCCGCACCCTCGACGTCGCGCATCTCCGCGATGTCGGCATGCCGGAAGAGCGCGTTGTCGTCCACCGTGAACTTCGAGTCGAGCGCGCGCACCTCGCCCTCGGGCGTGACGATGAGAGGGTTGATCTCGCAGAGCATCGCCTCCGCGCCGACGAACGCGTCGTAGAGCTTCCCGACGATCGCCGCGATCTGCTTCTGCTCGCCGGGGTCGGTCACGCCGCCCTCGTACACGAGCCTGCGTGCGTGCCACGGGTGCGCTCCTTCGAGCGGATCGACATGGAGTCGCACGAGCGCGGCCGGATTCGTCGCCGCGACCTCCTCGATCTCCATGCCGCCCTGCGTCGTGAACATGTAGAGCGGCTTCTTCGCGCTGCGGTCGAACGTGAGCGAGAGGTAGTACTCGCGTGCGATGTCGGACGCGCGCTCGATCCACAGCTTGCGCACGACGTGGCCGCGGATGTCCATGCCGAGGATCTCGGACGCACGGGCCTCGGCCTCGTCGGCGTCCGCGGCGAGCTTGATCCCACCCGCCTTGCCCCGCCCACCGATGAGGACCTGGGCCTTCACCACGACCGGATAGCCGATCTCGTCCGCCGCCGTCCGCGCCGCCGCGGGCGTCGTCGCGACCCGGCCGTCGGACACCGGGATCCCGTATCGGCGGAAGAGCTCCTTCCCCTGGTGCTCGTGCAGGTCCAAGGCGCGCGAGAGTCTAGCTCCCCCGCAGGGCGGGGAATTCGCTCACGCGGATCCCCTGCCCGGGGAGACCCCTGAAGTGCGGACGCTTCGTGTCCGCTGGTCGCAGCGCAGGGAAACGACGCGGCTCCCTGTGTGCGAGCATGCGCCGGCCGTGAGCCGGTCGACGATCATCGTTCTGCTCGCGCTCGGGGCGACCTTCGCGGGCTTCGTGCTCGCCTCGAACGCGCGGCTCCGCGGCGGGAGCGCGACCGTCGAGCCCACCGCCGCCGCCGGCCCGCAGTCCGCAGACCTCGGCTGGAAGGAGACCTACGGCCAGACCGGTGAGCAGCTCGTCTTCACCGTCGATTCGCTCACCGTCACGGAATCCGGATGGAACGCGAAGATCGGGATCGAGAACGGGACGAAGGTGGCTTGGGAGCTTGCGCCCGGCGCCACTCCGGAGGGCTCGTTCGGCCTCCAGCTGTTCGAGACGGGCGACAAGGACGAGCTCGACCAGCGGAACCGGCAGGGCACGCTGCCGGCCGTTCGGGCAGCCACCGGCTTCCACCCCGCCCTGCCGCGCATCCTCGAGCCTGCCGCCTCCTGGGAGGGGACGATCTCGGCGCCCGGCCCGCTCCTCGCAGGCAGCCACGCCCGCGTCGTCTTCGGAACGCTCGTCGCCGTCGGGAAGCCACCCGACGGGTTCCAGGACGTGTTCGTCTGGATCACCGACCACTCGCACCGGCTGCGTCGCTGAGCACGCTCAGACGACGCGAGCGGTGAAGCCGTGCTGGGGCTCCGGCTCCGCCCCGCAGCTCGCGGGGACGACGGGACCGATGCTCGGCGCGACGACGGCGGCATGCTCGCGGCCGGCCGAGTCGCGGAAGCGCACGCGATCGTCCTCCGCCGCCACGAGGACGAGGTCGTCCCCGCGATCGAGCGCGTGCGCCTCGCGCACTGCGATCTCCGCGGCCTGCACGGAGGCCGGGTAGCACGTCCGCCCTCGGAAGTGCGAGAGGTCGATTCGCCCGTCGAGCGCGCGCGAGACGAGCTCCCGTGCGTGGTCCCGCGGGACGCGCCCGAGCTGGATCCCGCTCGGAAGCACGAGAACGTTCGCCGCAAAGCGATGCCCGCCCTGATGGGACGACAGCCAGAGCTGTTCTCGGTCGAGCGTCGAAGCCAGCGCCCGGTAGATCGCGGTGCCGCGAAGCGCGCAGCACCGGTCGCGCGTTCCGTGCCCGCAGACGAGAACGAGCGGTTGCGACATGACGTCCCCGACGTCGTCGCCCTCCTCCAGCCGGGTGAGCTCCGCTGCGGCGAGGCGGCGGACCTCCGCCCTCGTCTCGGACCCCCGGACGACGAAGGCCAGCTCCTCGCCCGACTCGCCACGCCCGGGCCGGCGGAGGAACAGGAGGCGCGAGGCCGGCGTACGATCGAGCCACGCTCGAGCGGCCGCTCGCTCGGGCTCGCGAAGGCCCTCGCCGCCACCGACGTCTCGCGCCCAGCTCCTTCTCATCTCGACGAGCAGCCAGCTCTCGGCCCACGTCGCGGTCGCTCCGATCGGCTCGCGCGCCAGCTCGGAGAGATCGGAGCAGCGTGCCGGCGTGCTCACTCGGGCGCGATCACGCAGAGGGGCTGGCCGCTCGTGACCTGGTCGCCGGGTGCGACGTGGAGCTCCGCGACGACGCCGCCGGTGTGGGCGACGATCTCGTTCTCCATCTTCATCGCCTCCACCACGCAGACGAGGTCGCCCGCCACCACGGCGCTTCCGGCCGAGACCGCGACCGAGAGCACCGTGCCCTGCATCGGGCTCGTGATCGCCCCCGCTGCCCCGGCGGTGAGGCTGTTGCTCCGCTCGCGGTGGCGGCGCGCGAGCTCCCCCCACGGAGGCGGCTCGGCGCGCAGCCGGACCTCGTGGCGGCGCCCGTCGATCTCGACCGCGACGACTCTGTCCTGACCCCCCGACACCTGCACGCCGGCGCTCGGCCGGGACGACGATGCCCCGTCGAGCTCCGCTGCGCGCCTCGCGAGCTCCTCCGACTCGACGACGTCCCGGCACGTGGCGCCCTCGGCGAAGCAGTCTGTCTCGAGCAGCGCGCGATGGAATCCGAGGAGGGTCGTCGGGCCTTCGATGACGAACTCCTCGAGCGCCCGCAGCATCCGCCGTCGTGCGTGCTCGCGGTCGACGTCGTGCACGACGAGCTTCGCGATCATCGGGTCGTAGAGATCGGAGATCTGGTCTCCCGCGCGCACGCCGGAGTCGACTCGCACGCCGATGCCGGCGGGCTCTCGGTATGCCGTGATGCGCCCCGGGGCCGGAAGGAAACCGCGGGAGACGTCCTCGGCGTTGATGCGGCACTCGATCGCGTGCCCCCGCAGCTCGACCTCATCCTGCGCGAGCGAGAGCGCCTCGCCCGCGGCGATCCTGATCTGCTCACGGACGATGTCGATCCCCGTCACGGCCTCGGTGACGGTGTGCTCGACCTGGACGCGTGTGTTCATCTCCAGGAAGTAGTACGAGCCGTCCACGTCGAGGAGCCCTTCGATGGTCCCGGCCGATCGGTAGCCGACCGCACGCGCGGCCTCGATGGCGATCGAGCCGATCCGCTCCCTGAGCTCGTCGCCAACGGAAGGGGACGGCGTCTCCTCGACGAGCTTCTGGTGTCGCCGCTGGATCGTGCAGTCCCGCTCCCCGAGGTGAACCACGTTGCCGTGCGCGTCGGCGAGCACCTGCACCTCGACGTGGCGCGGATCCTCGAGGTACCGCTCGACGTAGACGGTGCCGTCGGCGAAGTACGCCTCGCCCTCGCGCCGCGCCGTCTCGAACGCGCGTTCGACCTCCTCCTCGGACCCGGCGACGCGCAGTCCCTTCCCTCCCCCGCCGGCCGACGCCTTGACCGCGATCGGGTAGCCGATGTCGGCCGCAGCGGTCAGCACGTCCTCGACGCCCGTCGCGGGCGTTGTCGTGCCGGGAACGACGGGGACCCCTGCAGCACGCATCCGCTCGCGGGCGGCGATCTTCGAGCCCATCGCCTCGATCGCCTCCGGCGGCGGTCCGATCCAGACGATCCCGGCCTCCTCGACGCGTCGCGCGAAGCCGGCGTTCTCGGCGAGGAAGCCGTAGCCGGGATGGATTGCCTCGGCGCCGGCGCGCACCGCGACGTCGACGATCGTGTCGCCGCGGAGGTACGACTCGGTCGCCGGGCCAGGCCCGATCAGGTAGGCCTCGTCCGCAAGCTCGACGTGCAGCCGATCGCGATCGACCTCGGAGTAGACCGCGACCGTGCCGATCCCGAGCTCGCGCAGCGTCCGGAAGACGCGCACCGCGATCTCACCGCGGTTGGCGACGAGGATCTTCGTGAAGGCCCGCATTGGACGCGTATTCTCCAAGACCGTGAGCCTCCCGGACCAGCTCACGGTCGCACGCGTCGCAGCAGTCCCCGTCGTCGTGCTCCTGTTCGCGTGGAACTTCCCGAACCACGCCTACTGGGCGACGGCGGTGTTCGTCGTCGCGATGGCGACCGACCAGATCGACGGCTGGCTCGCGCGTCGCAGCGGAACGAGCTCGGCGCTCGGGACGCTGCTCGACCCGGTCGCCGACAAGGTGCTCGTGCTCGCCGCGCTCGTCATGCTGATCGGCGAAGGCGTCGCGCCCGCCTGGATGATCGCGCTCATCGTCGTCCGCGAGATCCTCGTCTCGGGGCTCCGGCTCGCCGCGGTCGAGCGGGGAGTCGTCCTCGGGGCGCGCGACCTCGGGCGCGCGAAGACGTGGGCGCAGGCGCTCGCGGCGGCGATCGCCGGCCTCGCCGCCGCCGGGGCATGGAGCGACACCGTCGCGTGGTGGGCGATTCTGGTCGCGCTCGTCGCGACCTGGGTCTCCGGGCTCGACTACGCGCGCGTGGCGCCGCGGGTGCTGCGGGGCGAGAGCGCGTAGCCGGGCTCCTCCTTGGCTCGCGAGACACCGTCCTCCAACGCGGCCAGCCGCCAGGGATCGCCGTAGCCGGCGTACGGCTCCGTCTCGTGTGACAGCGCCTCCACGAGCGCCTCGCGCACGGCCCCGTCGACAGGCGGGTCGACCGACACCTCCACGTCGACGAGCCTACGCTGTCCACCCATGGACGACCGCCTGCGACCTCTCTGGGACTTCGACGACCTCGACGTCAGCGAGGAGCGCCTGCGTACGCAGCTCGCGCGCGAGGAGGACGACGCGGGCCGCGCCGAGGTGCTGACGCAGCTCGCCCGGATCCAGGGGCTGCGCGGCGACTTCGAGACCGGGGACGCCCTCGTCGACGATGCTGTCGCTCTCGGTGCGACGAGCACGATCGCTCGCGCTCGCATCGACCTCGAGCGTGGGCGGCTTCGGCGCTCGGGCGGCGATCCGGGTGCGGCGCTGCCGCTCTTCGAGTCGGCGTTCGCGCTCGCGCTCGAGGCGGACCAGGGCTTCGTCGCGGCGGACGCCGCGCACATGGCAGCGCTCGCCGCATCGGATCGCGACGGTTTCGTCGGATGGACGGAGCGAGGCATCGAGCTCGCCGCCGAGCGTGAGGATGCCTCGTACTGGCTCGGCCCGCTCCTCAACAACCTCGGCTGGGAGCACTACGAAGCCGGCGAGTACGGCGAAGCGCTCGACGCCTTCGAGCGAGCACTCGCAGCCCGCGAACGTGCGCCCGAGAACGAGCCTGCGGTCGAGATCGCCCGATACGCGGTCGGCAAGACGCTCCGAGCGCTCGACCGCACCGACGAGGCGATTCCGCTCCTCGAACGCGCCGTCGCCTGGTCGGAGCGAACGGGTAACGCCGACGGCTGGTTCCACGAGGAGCTCGCGGAGGAGTACGCGGTGGTCGGCCGGTCGGACGACGCGCGCGAGCAGGCACGTCTCGCGCTCCCGCTCCTCGAGCGCGACGATCCGTCCTTCGCCGGCGACGAAAAACGAGCGTCGAGGCTCCGGGCGCTCGCGGGCGCCTGAGCGCGTCAGGCGGCGAGCGACTCCAGGCGGTCCACGAGCGAGGCGAGGACGGCGAACGTCGCCTCGACCGGCTCTGGCGAGGCGAGGTCGACGCCGGCCGCCCGCAGCACGTCGAGCGGGTAGGCGGAGCCGCCGGCCCGCAGGAAGCCGAGGTAGCGGTCCGCCGCGCCGGGGTCGCCGTCGAGGACGCCGCGGGCGAGGGCGTGGGCGCCGGAGATGCCGGTCGCGTACTGGTAGACGTAGAACGGTGCGTAGAGATGCGAGAACTGCGCCCAGGTGATGCCGTCGCGCTCCCGATCGACCTCGACGCCGGGTCCGTACGCCTCGGCGAAAAGGTCGGCCATGCGCTCGTCGAGGAGGTCTGCCGTGACTCCATCGCCGGCCTCCACGCGCTCGTGCATCTCGCGCTCGAAGCGTGCGAGCGTCGGCATCACGAAGAAGTACCGGTGGAAGTTGGCGAGCGCCTCGTCGAGAACGGCGAGCTGGATCTCGCGGTCGGCGACGGCCTCGAGGAGATGGTCGCGTAGCAGCACCTGGTGGAAGTTCGACGCAACCTCGGCGAGGAAGAGCGAGTACCGCGCCGAGATCGGCGGCTGCGTCTCCCACGACAAGTAGGAGTGCATCGAATGGCCCAGCTCGTGCGCGAGCGTGCCGAGGCTCACCGCGGTGCCGTCGAAGCTCATCACGATGAAGGGCTTCGTCCCCTGCACGCCCGCGGAGAATGCGCCACCGACCTTGCCCTGGTTCGGGTAGACGTCGATCCAGCGCTCCTCGAGGCACCCGCGGCGGACGGTGGCGACGTACTCGTCGCCGAGAGGGGCCAGCGAGTCGCAGATCCAATCGACGCACTGCTCGTATTCGAACTGCGGCGGATCCGCGCCGAGCGGCGCCCAGAGGTCGTACGTGTGGACGGCGTCGATGCCGAGGAGCGATGCGCGAACGCCCCAGTAGCGATGCCAGGTGGCGAGGTTCCGTTCGAACGCCGCGAGCAGGTCGTCGAAGACCTCGACCGGGATGTTCGGCGCATGGAGCGCGGCCGCTCGCGTGGACTCGTGCCGGCGTGCGCTGCTCGAGAAGACGTCCTGCTTGATCGACGTCACGTAGGTCGCGGCGAGCGTGTTGCGAACGCTTCGGTAGCCGTCCGCATAACTCTCCCACGCACCCTGGCGCAGCGTCCGGTCGGGGCTTGCGAGGAGAGCGTGGATGGACCCTTGCGTGACTTCGACCGTCTCCCCGGAGGCCGCGTGAGCAGCAGCGAACGAGAGGTCGCTGTCGACCAGGCCGCTGTAGATGGAGTAGACACCCTCGCGCGCGTCCACGAGCCCGCCGAGCAGCTCCTCGATCTCCGACGAGCGGACGTGCTCGCCGCGCCGGAAGAGGTCGTCGAGGTAGTGCGAGTAGGGATGGAAGGCGGAGTCCGCCGCCGCCCACTCCGCGAGCCGGTCGCGACCGAGGGCGAGGAGCTCGGGCTCGACGAACGCGATGGCCGCGAGGACCCGTCCGTACACCGTCTGTGCTCGCCCGAGGCGTGCCACGGCGGCCTGATCGGTCGTCTCGACCGCGTATTCGAGGTACGGGTAGACGAAGACGCGCCCCAATCGGCTCACGAGGTCGTCGCGCCGTACGAGCGCAGCGAGCGTCACGTCCGGGCCCTCTGCCAACCGTCCCGCGAGCTCTTCGAGCCGAGGAAGATCGGCGACGACGTCCTCGAGCGCAGCCTCCCACTCGGCAGCCGAAGCGAAGACGCTCTCCGCGTCCCACGTCCTCTCCACCGGCAGCTCGCTGCGCGGCGGCGTCGCGATCTCGGTCACGGGCGCCTCACAGCGGAATGTTCCCGTGCTTGCGTCTCGGCGCGGGCTCGCGCTTCGTCAGCGCGGTCTCGAGCGCCGAGATCAGCACCGGCCGCGTGCGCCTCGGCTCGATGACGTCGTCGACGTAACCCCTCTCGGCCGCCGTGTAGGGGTTCGCGAACCGCTCCTTGTACTCGGCGATGAGCTCTTCGCGCCTCGCGCCGGCGTCCTCGGCCTCGCCGAGCTCGTTGCGGAAGACGATGTTGACCGCGCCCTCGGGCCCCATGACGGCGACCTCGGCGGTCGGCCACGCGACGTTGAAGTCGGCGCGGATGTGCTTCGACGACATGACGTCATAGGCGCCACCGTAGGCCTTGCGCGTGATGACGGTCAACTTCGGGACGGTCGCCTCCGCGTACGCGTACAGCAGCTTCGCGCCGTGGCGGATGATCCCGCCCCACTCCTGCGCGGTGCCCGGAAGGAATCCGGGGACGTCGACGAACGTGACGAGCGGGAGGTTGAATGCGTCGCAGGTGCGAACGAAGCGCGCGCCCTTGACCGAGGCGTCGATGTCGAGGACGCCCGCGAGCGCGCCCGGCTGGTTTCCCACCACGCCGACCGCATGCCCGCCGAGCCGCGCGAACCCGCAGACGAGGTTCTCGGCCCAGTGCGCGTGCACCTCGAGGAAGTCGCCGTCGTCCACGACGCGCTCGATCACGTGCTTGATGTCGTATGGCTTGTTCGGGCTGTCGGGGACGAGCTCGTCGAGCGCCGGATCCTCGCGGTCGATCGGATCCGTGGGCGCGGCGTACGGCGGCGAGTCGAGGTTGTTCTGCGGCAGGAACGAGAGGAGGTAACGCGCCTCCTCGATGCACGACTGCTCGTCCGGCGATGTGAAGTGGGCTACGCCCGACCGCGTTGCGTGCGTCGCGGCGCCGCCGAGCTCCTCGAAGCTGACGTCCTCCCCCGTCACCGTCTTCACCACGTCGGGGCCGGTGATGAACATGTACGAGGTGCGCTCGACCATGAGCACGAAGTCGGTGATCGCGGGTGAGTAGACGGCGCCCCCGGCACAGGGGCCCATGACGAGCGAGATCTGCGGCACGACGCCCGACGCCTGGACGTTGCGCCAGAAGATCTCCGCGTAGCCGGCGAGCGAGACGACGCCCTCCTGGATCCGCGCGCCCCCCGAGTCGTTGATCCCGACGACCGGGCAGCCGTACTTGACCGCCAGGTCCATCACCTTGCAGACCTTCTCGGCGAAGACCTCGGACAGCGACCCGCCGAACACGGTGAAGTCCTGCGAGAAGACGAAGACCTTTCGGCCGAGCACGGTGCCGTAGCCGGTGATCACCGCGTCGCCCCAGGGTCGGTTCTCGCGCATCCCGAACTCGACTTCGCGATGGCGGACGAAGCGGTCGAGCTCGACGAACGAGCCTGGATCGAGCAGCAGCTCGATCCGCTCGCGCGCGAGCAGCTTGCCTCTCTCGCGCTGGCGCTCGACGTGCCGTGGGCTCGCGTGATCGCGCGCCTCCGCGCCCAGCTCGTCCAGCCAGTCGAGCTTCGCGCGCGTCGTCTCGTGCAGCTCTCCCATCGGCGAGGAGCCTAACGCTCCCCGACCCGGTGATAGCTTCGCCGCGTGAGCGCCCCGATCGACCGCTCCTCGACGTGGCCGTACGAGGACGGTCGCCCCGGCGCCTTCACGTACGCGCGGTTCTCGAGCCCGACGATGGCCGAGACCGAGCGCTCACTCGGGGCCTTGGACGGCGGCGACGCGCTCCTCTTCGCCTCGGGATCGGCGGCATGCACGTCCATCCTGCTCGCCCTGCTCGCGCCCGGCCAGACCGTCGCCGTCGCCGAGGGCGCGTACTACGGGACGGGCACGATTCTCGACGAGCTCGCCCGCTGGGGGATCGGCAAGGTCGAGTTCGACCAGACCGGCCCGCCGCCCGCAGGCGTCGACCTCGTCTGGCTCGAGGCACCCTCGAACCCCTTCCTGACGACGCCGAACTTCGAGGCCGCCGCGGCGCATCCCGCGCGGGTCGTCTGCGATTCGACCGCCGCGACGCCCCTCAACGTGCGGCCGCTCGCGGTCGGGTGCGACCTCGTCCTGCACTCGGCGACGAAGTACCTCTCGGGCCACGACGACGCGCTCGCCGGCGTCGTCGTGTGCAAGAGGGCCGAGGACGCCGCGAGGCTGCTCGAGTTCCGCTCGCGGACCGGCCCGGTGCCGTCCGCCGATACCGCCTGGCTCGTCGCGCGCGGCCTGAAGACCCTCGAGGTGCGGATGGCGCGGCAGACCGAGTCGGCACGCGAGCTCGCACGCCGTCTCTCCGACCACGCGGCGGTCTCCGCCGTGCGCTATCCGGGCTTCGGCGGCCTCCTGTCCTTCGACGTCGCGGACGCGGCCGCGGCGCAGCGCGTCGAGACCTCCACGCTGCTGTTCGTGAACGCGACCAGCCTCGGCGGAGTCACGTCTCGTATCGAATCGCGCGCCCGCTGGGAGGGGAGCCGCGTGCCGCCCGGTCTTCTGCGCATCTCGGTCGGGCTCGAGGACCCGGACGAGCTCTGGGCCGACCTCGAGCGGGCGCTCGCACGGACCTGACGTGAGCTTCCTCAACCCGTTCCGCCGCCAGCGCGCGCCGAAGACGCCGGAGGAGTCGGACGCGCTCGCCCTGCGCCAGCTCGCCTCGCGCGGCGCGAACCTGACGAAACCGCGGCACATCGTCCACTTCATGCTGTTCGACGACGAGACGAGCGCGCGGGCGGCCGCGGAGACGATCGCCCAGACCTCGTGGAACGCGCATGTCGACGAGCCGACGGAGCAACGCACCGAATGGGTCGTGCGAGCCGAGGACGAGCGAGTCGCGAGCCCCGACACCGTCAGCGCATACCGCTCGTGGTTCGAGCAGATCGCAGAGCAGCATCACGGCGAGTACGACGGCTGGGAGGCGAAGGCGAAACCGTAGGCTGGACCTCACCGAAAGGAGGCGTCATGGCCGACGAACAGGTGCACGGACGAATCGAGGAGCTCGTCGCCGAGGAGCACGAGCTCTGGAACCGCGAGGCGGCGGGGGCGGCGAGCGACGACGACCGGCAGCGGCTCGAGGCCGTCAAGGTCGCGCTCGATCAGTGCTGGGACCTTCTGCGCCAGCGCCGCGCGCTGCGCGAGGCGGGCTTCGATCCCGAGACCGCCCACGCCCGGGAGTCGAACGTCGTCGAGGAGTACGAGCAGTAGCCGTGCCGGACGAGGTCGTCGTCCGCGACAACTCGACCGAGCTTCGCTACGAGGCGCTCGTCGACGGGCGCATGGTCGGACTGCTCCGCTATCGACAGGAGCCCGGCCTCGTCGTCCTCGTGCACTCGGAGGTCGACCTCGACCTCGAGGGGACGGGGGTCGGCTCGGAGCTCGTGCGTGGCGCGCTCGCCGACATCCGCGCACGCGGCCTGCGCATGGTCCCGCACTGCCCGTTCGTCATCGACTACCTCCGCCGGCATCCCGAGGAGCTCGATCTCGTGGGCCTCGATCCGGCGGTCCCGGAGTGAGGCCGCTCAGGACGACTCGGCTACGGTACGTCCATGCTCTTCACACGCAAGGCCACAGCGATGCCGACGGCTGAGGACGCGCTCCCCGGCCGCGACACGCCGGTTGTGATCCCCGGCAACCACCTCGTCCTCGGCACGCCAATCGGGCCACCGTTCCCCGAAGGCACCGAGCGGGCGATCTTCGGGATGGGCTGCTTCTGGGGCGCCGAGCGGATGTTCTGGCAGGCCCACGGCGTCTACACGACGGCTGTCGGCTATGCGGGCGGGCTCACGCCGAACCCGACGTATCAGGAGGTCTGCACCGGTCGGACCGGCCACAACGAAGTGGTGCTGGCCGTCTTCGAGCCCGAGAAGACGAGCTACGACGCGCTTCTCAAGATCTTCTGGGAGGGGCACGACCCGACCCAGGGCATGCGCCAGGGCAACGACGTCGGCACCCAGTACCGCTCGGGCATCTACTGGACCTCCGAGGCGCAGCGCGACGCCGCGCTCGCGTCACGCGACATGTTCCAGGAGCTGCTCTCGAAGGCCGGGTTCGGAGCGATAACGACCGAGATCGTCGAGGAAGGCCCGTTCTACTACGCCGAGGACTACCACCAGCAGTACCTCGCAGCGAACCCGAACGGCTACTGCGGTCACGGGGAGACGGGTGTCTCCTGCCCGGTCGGTTTCGGCGTCGCGTCAGCGGCGTAGCCGACCTACCGTCGGGCGCGCCCCGCCTTCCGTTCCGCTTCCCTCCCGGCGACGCCCGTGTCGCCCGCGAGCTTCTGCGCGAAGTACACGGGAATGATCGAGAGCAGGATCATGAACAGCGCGACCACGTTGACGATCGGCAGCTCGGTCGGTCGGAAGAGGGTCGCGTACATCCAGATCGGGAGAGTCTGGATCGCGCCCGCCGTGAAGATCGTGACGATGATCTCGTCGAAGGAGAGTGCGAAGGCGAGGAGGCCGCCCGCGAGCAGCGCCGTGCGCATCTGCGGGAACATCACGTAGCGGAAGGTCTGCCAGCTGTCCGCTCCGAGGTCCGCCGACGCCTCGTCGAGATTGCCCGCCGTTCGTCGCAGTCGAGCGAGGACGTTGTTGTAGACGACCACGACGCAGAACGTCGCGTGCCCGATCACGATGGTCGCGAGCCCGAACCTCACGCCAAGGGGACCGAGCACATCCTCGATGGTTCCCTGCAAGGCGAGTCCCGTGACGATGCCCGGAAGAGCTATCGGGAGGATCACCACGAACGTCACCGCCTCTCGACCGAAGAATCGATAGCGAGCGATCGCGAGAGACGCGAGCGTCCCGAGGACGAGCGCGACCGCCGTGGCGACGAGGCCGGCGATCACCGAGTTCTTCAGCGCGGCTCGCACACTCTCGTTGTGGAACGCGACCGAGAACCACTTCGTGCTCCAGTCCTGGATCGGCCATTGCTGCGTCACCTGCTCGTTGAACGCGTAGAGGGCGATGACGACCAGCGGGAAGTAGATGAAGAACAGCGTCACACCGGCGCCGAGGCGCACGAAGAAGCGAGTGAGTGGAGACTCGACCATCAGCTCACAGCGACTCGAAGGCCTTGAGCCTTCGGGCGACGAGGAGATAGGCGACGATGATCGCGATCGGCACGAGTGCGTAGGCCGCTGCGACCGGGAGCGCCGTCCCGTACTCGCGGTAGATCACCGTGCCGATGAACTGGTCGCTGGAGATGAGCCCCGGCGCGATGTAGTCGCCGAGCGTCAGCGAGAACGTGAAGATCGATCCCGCCACGACGGCGGGGAACACGAGCGGAAGCGTGACGCTGAAGAACGTCCGAATCGAGCGACCACCGAGGTCCGACGACGCCTCGAGGAGCGACGAGGGTATGCGCTCGAGTCCCGCATAGACCGGCAGCACCATGTACGGGAGCCAGAGGTACGTGAACACGAGCCAGAGACCGGTGTTCGAGTATCCGTCGAACTCGACCCCGAAGGGGCCGAGCGCCCAGTTGATCACACCCTCTCCCGAGAGGATCGTGCGCCAGGCATAGGCCTTCACGAGGTAGCTCCCCCACAGAGGCATGAGCACGGCGACGACGAGGAGGTTCCTCATCCGAGTCGAGGCGATGCGCGCCATGTAGTACGCGAGCGGAAACGCGAGCACCGCACACGCAACCGTGACCAACGCGGCCATCTTGACCGTGCGCCACGCGACATCCCGATAGACGGGCGTCTCGATGATCCGACGGAAGTTGTCGAGCGTGAACTCGTGGACGAGCTGCGCGGTGAACGGGTCCGCGGTCCAGAACGACGCGAGCAGGAGGTAGGCCAGCGAACCGAGATAGACACCGCCGAGCCAGAGCGCGGGCACGGCGAGGAGCGCCCACAGTCGTACCCGCGGATGGCGGTACAGGAACGTCGAGAGCCGCCGCCCCGGACCTTGCCGGGGCGGCGGCTCTGACATTGCGACCGAGGTCACCGGAAGAGCCTCGGTCCTCCCGCTAGGAGCGGATCTCCGTCCACGCGGCCTGCCAATCGGCCTGCGTGACGCACGACGTGGAGTCGTCGTCGTCCGCGCAGTCCGCCTGCGGTGTCGTCCAGTAGTAGACGTCGTCCCACCACGCCTCGTCATCGGCGTGGTACGTGTCGCAGTGACTCTTGTCCTTCGTCAGGTCACACGCCTTGATGTTGACGGGAGCCTCGCCGAAGGCCTCGGCCACAGCCGCCTGCGCCTCGGGCGACGCCATGTGGTCCATCCAGAGGTACATGCAGTTGGGATGCTCCGCCTTCGAGGAGACCATCCAGGTGTCCGACCAACCGGTCGTGCCCTCCTTCGGCTTCACGATCGCCACCGGGACGTTCGCCTTCTGGAGCTCGACGTACTGATACGGCCACGTCGTACCGACGACGCTGTCGCCGTTCGTGTACGACTGGATCTGCTTGGCGACATCGCCCGGCCAGTACTCGCCGACGGACGGCGCCTGCTTCTTCAGCAGCTCCACCGCCGCGTCGAACTGCTCCTGCGTGAGCTGGTACGGGTTGTCGATTCCGAGATCCGGCTGCGTCGCCTTGAGGTAGAGGGCCGCGTCGGCGATGAAGATCGAGTCGTCGTAGATCGAGATCTTGCCCTTGTACTTCGCGAGCTGATCGTCGTCCCAGATGACGTTCCAGCTATCCGTTCCCTCGGGAACCTGGTCGGTGCGGAACATCAGGTAATTCGGGCCACGCCCGTGCGGGACGCCATACGCCTGCCCGTCGCGCGAGTTGTAGTCCTGGTTCTTGATGCCCTCCTGAATGTCGTCCCAGTTCGAGATGAACTCGGTGTCGATCGGAGCGACATCGCCGTTCGCCATCAGGCGAACCGTCGCATTGCCCGAGAACGACCCGCCGTCGTACGCCCCGGACTGCAGCAGGCTGATCATGTCATCCGACGACGCTCCGTCCTTGGTGGACACCTTGCAGCCGGTGGCAGCCGTGAACTCGTCCGTGAGCACCGCGTAGCCCGGCCAGATGACGAGATTGACCTGCCCTTCGGTCTTCGCGTTGGCCTTGATCTCGTCGAGGTTCGCTCCGAGACCTTCGATCTCGGTGCTTGCACTGCCACTGCCCTCGTCGTCACCGCCGCCACAACCGGCGGCGACGAGACTCAGCGCGCCGATGAGCAGCGCGAACGCGCCCCACACCGCCAAGCGGTTCCTTCTCATTCCGTTCCTCCCTCCGACTCGGATATGACCGACTCCTGCTCCGGGCGCCAGACAACGCGAACACGACGCCCCTTCGCCTCGAGCACCTCGCTCGAGCCCTCTTCGAGGTTCTGCGCGAGCACCTGCAGCTCGCCCCCACGGTCGAGCGTCACGTGGTACCGCGTGATCGGCCCGACGTACTGGACGTCACGCACGACACCCGCCTCGACGTGTGATCCGCTCTCCGGCTCCTGCCCGTCGCCGAGCAGGTCGAGCTTCTCGGGCCGCACCGTGTAACGGCGCCCGTCGCGCTCGATCACGTTCGAGACACCCACGAAACCGGCGATGAACTCGCTCTGGGGGTGCTCGTAGACCTCGGCCGGCGGGCCGATCTGCTCGATCTTCCCCTGGTTGAAGACAGCCAGCCGGTCCGACATGGTCAGCGCCTCCTCCTGGTCGTGCGTGACGTACACGAACGTGAGCCCGACCTCGCGCTGGATCGCCTTGAGCTCGATCTGCATCTCCTGGCGGAGCTTCAGGTCGAGCGCGCCGAGCGGCTCGTCGAGCAGGAGCACCTTCGGTCGGTTCACGATCGCGCGCGCCAGGGCGACGCGCTGGCGCTGCCCGCCGGAGAGCTGGGCCGGCTTCCGGTCGCCGAACCCGGCGAGACGCACCATCGCGAGCGCGTCGGCCGCGCGCTCGCGCCGATCGCCCTTCTTGACCTTCTTCACCATGAGCCCGTACTCGACGTTCTGCTGCACCGTCATGTGCGGGAAGAGCGCGTAATCCTGGAAGACGGTGTTCACGGGCCGGTCGTAGGGCGGCAGACGGGAGACGTCCTCTCCGGCGAGCGAGATCGTGCCCTCGTCGGGCATCTCGAAGCCCGCGATCATGCGTAGCGTGGTCGTCTTGCCCGAGCCCGACGGGCCGAGCATCGTGAAGAACTCTCCGGCCGGGATGTCGAGGTCGACGCCGGCGACGGCGACGACGTCGCCGTAGCGCTTCGTGAGGCCTCTGACGCTGATGTCCGGAGGGGCCTCAACGCCCGGGTCAGGCGCCAAGCGACTCCTCCAGGAGCGTAAGCCCTTCGTCCAGCTCCTCCGCCGCGATGTTCAGCGGCGGGAGCAGGCGGATCACGTTGCCGTAGAGACCGCACGAGAGCAGGATCAACCCGCGGTCGAACGCGGCGTCGACGACGGCCTTCGCGCGATCCGGCGTCCGCTCGGTGAACTCGAACGCGAGCATCGATCCGAGACCGCGAACCTCGCCGATCTCCGGGCGCCTCGATGCGATGTCCTCGAGCCGCCCGCGCAGCGTGACACCGAGCTCGCGCGCGCCGGCGAGGAACTCGGGCTCGGCCAACACGTCCAGCACCGCGAGCGCTGCGGCGCAGGACAGCGGGTTGCCGCCGAACGTCCCGCCGAGCCCCCCGGGGGGAACCGCATCCATGACCTCCGCGCTGCCGGTGACACCGGCAAGCGGGAGACCTCCCCCGATCGACTTGCCGAAGACGGTCATGTCCGGCTCGGCGTCGGCGTACTGCTCGATCGCCCACATCGTCCCGGTGCGGCCGACTCCGGACTGCACCTCGTCGTTCACCCACAGGATCCCGTGCTCGTCGCACAGCGCCCGCAGCCGGGCGGGGTAGTCCGGCGGCATCGCAACGAAGCCTCCCTCTCCCTGAACGGGCTCCAGGACGAGACAGGCGACGGTCGAGGGGTCGACGTCCGCCTTGAAGAGGTGCTCGAGCGCAGCGATCGCATCGTCGGATGAGATGCCGCGGAACGGGTACGGCGCGGGCGCACGGTAGACCTCCGGCGCGAACGGGCCGAAGCCGGCCTTGTACGGCTTCACCTTGCTCGTCATCGTCATCGCGAGCAGCGTCCGCCCGTGGAACGCGTTGTCGAATGCCACGACGGCCTGGCGACCGGTCGCCCAGCGCGCGATCTTGACCGCGTTCTCGACGGCCTCGGCCCCCGTGTTCACGAGGATCGACTTCTGCTCGGAGCCGGCGCACGGGGAGAGCTCGGCGAGCCGGCGGCAGACCTCGACGTACGGCTCGTAGACGCCGATCATGAAGCACTGGTGGAGGTAGCGATCGGCCTGCTCCTTGATCGCCTCCACGATCACGGCGTTCCGGTGCCCGGTGTTCTGACACCCGATTCCGCCGGCGAAGTCGATGTAGGAGCGCCCGTCCGGATCCATAACGCGTGCGCCTTCCGCCTCCGCGACGACGAGGCGCGGCGTCGACATGCCGGGCGCGACGTAGCGCGCGCGATCCGCGAGGATGCGCTCGGCCGCAGACGTGTCCGTGGGCTGCATCGCGGGATTATCTGTCCTTCGACCCGGCGCGGCAACTGGCAGGCACCGGGACGCCCACGCCGTAACCTAGTGCCGAGCGCCGGAGTAGCTCAGCTGGCAGAGCACCTGATTTGTAATCAGGCGGCCGTGGGTTCGAGTCCCACCTCCGGCTTCACCGATCTTGCGAAACACGACGAAGCCGCGCTGCAGGAACTGCGTGGCTGCAGCGTTCGGGTGGGCGGCCGTCAGGCCAGCACTTCGCGCGTCTTCTGGTGCGCGAGGATCTTCCGCTTGACGCGCTGCAAGGCGTTGTCGATCGTCTTCGTGTCGCAGCCGAGGTCGTCGGCCATG
>DASUFC010000094.1:0-11188 GCA_036274755.1 Gaiellaceae bacterium | reverse complement strand
CGGGCTCCGGTTCGGGCTGCGGCTCCGGCTCGGGCTCCGGTTCAGCGACGGCCTGGGGCTCCTCGAAGGTCGGCTCGTCCTCGACCGCCTCCGGCTCGCGCTCGACCACGTGGATGGGCTCCGCCTCCGCAAGGGGCTCGGGCTCCGTCTCTGCCGCCGGCTCTGGCTCCGCCTCCGCAACAGGCTCGGGCACCACCACGGGCTCGGGCACGACCACGGGCTCGGGCACGACCACGGGCTCTGGCTTTGCCACGACCGCCTCGGCCACAGGCGCCACCGCCGGCTCGGGATCGATCTCCGGCTCGGTCTCGGCCGCCACCTGCTCCCGCTCCGCCGGCTCGATCACCGGTGCCGAGACCTCGACGGCCGGAATCGGCGTGTACTCGACCGTCGGTGCGCTCGACTGCTCGGGCTCGACCGGCGTCGGCTCCTCGGCGGGGATCGGTGTGTACTCGATGGTCGGCGTCGCCACGGGCTCCGTGACGACCTCGAACTTCGGCAGAGACTCGGCGAGCGTCGGCTCGGGCGTGACGGGCTCGGGCGCGGGCGGGGCGACGGGCTGCGGTGCGGCAGCGACATGAGTCGGCGCTTCCGGCTCGCGATCGACGCGCGGAGAGAACTCGGAGTCGATTGGCGGCGGGAGCGGGCGCGCCGCCTCCATCTCGGGCTCGGACGTCGGCGGGAGATCCCAGAGCGGACGCCCGGCGAGCGGCCGCTCGCGCAGCGCGTGACGGCTCACCTTCAAGTCGCTCGCCGGAAGCTCGTCGACGAAGACGATCTCGCGCGGAACCTCCTGGTCGGGGAGCGTCTGGGACGCGTACTGACGTAGCTCGGCCTCCAGCTGCTCGGAGCCGTCGGCGCCGGGCCTCGGGACGACGAAGGCTCGGACGAAGTGCCCACCACGCTGGAGGTCGCGGATGCCGACGACCGCCGCCGAGGCGATTGCGGGGTGTCCCCCGAGCACGCGCTCGACTTCGTAGGGGCCGAACGTGTGGCCGCTGCTCGTGATGATGTCCTCGGCTCGGCCGACGAACGTGAAGACCCCGTCCTCGTCCACCCTGGCGACGTCGCCGGTGAGGTACCAGTCGCCGAGGAACGCGGACTTCGTCTCCTCGGGAAGCTCCCAGTAGCCGGCGAAGAGGGTGGGCGGGCGGCCGCGCACGGCGAGGTCTCCCTCGACGCCCGGCGGCAGCTCGTTGCCCTGGTCGTCGATGATCCCGACGTGATGGCCGGGAAGCGCACGGCCCATCGACCCGGCCTGCGCGCCGCCGTCCGCGAGGTTCGCGACGACGACGTTCGTCTCCGCCTGTCCGTAGCCGTCGGCGATCGTCATGCCCCAGCGCTCTTCGAAGACCGCGACGACCTCGGGATCGAGGTAGTCGCCGATCGAGACGAGGCGACGGAGACGCGGCGAACGGAAGCGCTCGAGCTTCGGGTGCTCGGCGAGCTGGCGGTACTCCGCCGGAGACTGGCAGAGGATGCTCGGGCCGAGCCTGAAGAGGAGATCGAGACGCTCCTCCAGATCGAAGCCGCCCTCGTGGAGGACGACCTCGGCCCCGCGAGACCACGGCCCGACGACCGTGTTCCACATGGTCAACGGTGACGCTGCGTCGGAGGTGCACCAGACGGCGTCGCCTCGCCCGACGTCGAGCCAGTGCTCGGCCTGGACGCGGGTCGCGAAGATCGAGCCGTGCGTGTGCGCGACGTCCTTGCGCGCCCCGGCGACGCCCGGAGTCGACACGATGAAGGCGAGATCGCGCGCTCCCGTGTCGTGCGTCGCGGCGACCGGGATCTCCTTGGCGTTTCGCGGCGCATTGGCCTCGAAGTAGTGGACGTCGGGGCTGAAGCCCATGCGCTCGACGGTCGCCTCGAGCGAGTGCTCTCCCACGACGAGCGCGGCGTCGGTCGACGAGACGAGCCGCTCGAGTTGCGACGCCGTGACGCTCGGCAGGCAGGGCACGACGACAGCGCCTGCCTTGATGATCCCGAGAACGATCTCCAGCCAGTCGACGGTCGCGCCGGAGACGACGATGACGCGATCTCCGGGATTGACGCTCGCCTCGCGCAGGGTGGTCGCCCAGACGGCCGCTCCCCCACAGACGTCGAGGAAGTTACGGTGCTCGATGACGCCTTCGCGCGAGAGTGAGGTGAGCGCGCGTCGTTTCGGATCGCGACCGAGCGCCTCGACCACGTCGCGCGTGAAGTTGAATCGGTCCGGGATCTGCCAGCGCCCGTCCACGAGCGCCGGTTTGAGGGCGATCTCGAGCGGCGACAGGGCAACGTCGCTGTCGCGCCCGCGGCGCCGACCGATACGGATGCCTTTCACGGCTTCTCCATTATCGACCCGAACCCCGGATAACTGAACGCGCGTTCAGGACAGTCATGCAATACCCATCTCGACCGCGAAGGGCATCTCGGGCGGAAGCGTGTCGGGGAGCCGGAATCCGCCCGTCTGCTCCAGAGCGGCGATGCGCTGCGCGAGCGGCGGATGCGTGTCGAACAGGCTTGACAGGGCATTGACGCCGCGCCGCTCCGAGTCGACGCGGCTCGTGGGGCTCTCGACCCAGAGGTGCGCGACCGAGGTGTCCGCGTATGCGACCGTGGTCGTGTCGAGCTCGAGTCGTCGGAGCGCGAGCGCCATCGCCTCCGGGTCGTTGAGTATCTCGGCCGAGCCCGCGTCCGCCAGGAACTCGCGGCGCCTCGAGAGGCTGAGCTTCAGCAGCAACGCGGCATACGGTGCGAGCAGGAGCCCGACGACGGCGAGAACCATGACGAGCGCGCCGCCACGACGGGAGCGGCCTCCTCCGTACAGGATCATCCGGAACCCGATGTCCGCGATGAGCGCGATGACCCCGGCGAAGATGGTCGCCATGGTCATCAGGTACGTGTCGCGATTGCGGACGTGCGAGATCTCGTGGCCGAGCACCGCCTCGAGCTCGCGCTTCGGCATCACGCGGAGGAGCCCGGTCGTCACGCCGAGGTAGCTCGTCTGCGGCCGGATGCCGGCGGCGAACGCGTTCGGCGCGGGATCGTCGACGATCCGAATCTCCGGTGTGGTGGGTAGGCCGGCAGCGATGGAGACGTTCTCCACGAGCCGTCGTAGTGGACGCAGCTGCTCCGGGCCGATCTCGTGCGCCCCGGTCATGCGCGCGACCAGCCTGCGGTTCGAGATGATCGCGAAGATCGCGTACAGCGCGGCACCGAGCAGCGCGACGACGCCGAGCGTGATGTCGAAGACCGCGCCGATGAGCCCGGCGATCACGCCGAGCAGCACGACGAACCCGACGACGACGATGCCGCTGCGCAGGCGGTTGCGGCGGATCTGCTGCTGAAGCGTCACGTTGCGGGCGTGAACGAGACCTCGGGCAGCGACGTGTCGCCCTCGGCCGCGAAGAACTCCCTCTCGTGGAAGCCGAGTGGCTTCGCGACGAGCACCCAGGGCAGGCTCTGGATGCCCGTGTTGTAGTGCATGACCGTCGAGTTGTAGTAGCGGCGCGCGGCGCTGATCTTGTCCTCCGTATCCGTCAGCTCGTCCTGCAGGCGGAGGAAGTTCTGCGAGGCCTTGAGCTCCGGGTACGCCTCGGCGACGGCGAAGAGCCTCCCGAGCGCGGCGCTCAGGATGTCGTTCGCCTGGCCGGCGGCTGCGGGGGTGGATGCCTGCTGGAGCGCCGCGCGCGCCCGTGTCACCTCCTCGAAGACACCTCGCTCGTGCGCGGCGTACCCGCGGACGGTCTCGACGAGGTTCGGGATCAGGTCGCCGCGACGCTGGAGCTGCACGTCGATGTTCGCCCAGCCCGTGCTCACCTCGTTGCGCAACCGGACGAGCCGGTTGTAGCCGACCGCGACCAGGACGAGCAGGATCGCGAGGACGGCCAGGAGGATCCAGAGCCAGAGCACGATCGCGAGTGTAGGGGCCGCTACAGCTCGAGCGCGCGGGCGAGTGCCCGTCCGCCGCCCGTGAGGACGGGGCGGCCGTGCGAGACGAGGACGCGCCGCACGGGAAGGTCGAGCAGCGGCCGCAAGGACGCGGCGAGATCCCGATGCGTCTTCGAGGCGGGAAGCCAGGACTCGGGGCACATTCGCGCGCCGCCCTTGCCATCGGCGATCAGGACGTCGCCCGGCACGAGCGCGGAGTGCTCGGGGACCCAGTACACGACCTCCGCCGCCCGTGCCGTGCGGTAGGCCTCGAGCCCGCCCGGCAGTGGATCACCCAGCGTGAAGGAGTCCGTCACGACCCCCGTCCGCCGCGCGATTGCGGCCTTGCCCGACGACGGGGCCCAGATGCGTGCGTCGTAGCGCTCGCGCATCGCCGCGGCGCTTCGGGCGTGCCAGAAGACCGTGATGAGGACGTGGACGGGACCCTTCTGGCGCTTCACATCGCGGTCGAGCGCCTTCCAGAACTTCTCCGTGTCCTCGGGTGGGACGAGCGGGTCGATGAGGACGACGCCCTCGGTCGTCTCCACATAGACGCAGCCGACGTCCTCCTTCCACTCCTCGTGGTGGGCGGTCCAGCGCCAGAGGCCCTTCTCGATCTGGAGCACGTCCATTGGCGCGGAACTCTAAAGCGAACCGATCACCCCGACGCGGCGTATCGTCCAAGCGACCCAGGAAGGAGTGAATGATGAGACGCAGCAGCATCGCCGCGGTGCTCGTGCTGGCCGTCGTCGCGCTGGCGCTCGCCGGGTGTGGCGGCGGGAGCGACGAGGCGGCCACGACCACAGAGACGACCACGACCGAAGCGGGGGGCGGAAGCTCGGGCACGACACTGTCGGGCAGCGTCGGGCCGGGCTTCGAGATCAGCCTGAAGGACGCGAGCGGGAACGACGTCGAGACGCTGGCCGCGGGTGACTACACCATCGAGGTGAACGACCAGTCGGATGCCCACAACTTCCATCTGACGGGACCCGGCGTCGACGAGACGACGGATGTCGGCGGCACGGGGACCGTGACCTGGAACGTGACC
This sequence comes from Gaiellaceae bacterium, assembly GCA_036274755.1. GTDB lineage: Bacteria > Actinomycetota > Thermoleophilia > Gaiellales > Gaiellaceae > GMQP-bins7. Next base: position 6,225 of record DASUFC010000094.1, on the reverse strand, counting down.
CTCGAGGCCGGCTCGTACCACTTCCAGTGCGACCCGCATGCGAGCACCATGAACGGCGACTTCGAGGTGACGGGCTAGAGGCGTACCGCGGAGCCCGACTCGGCCGAGGCGAACAGCGCCCCGATCGTCCGCGCCTGGCCGAGCGCGTCCTCACGGCCGAGAAGCAGTGGAGCCTCGCCGGCGATCGCGTCGGCGAGGTTCTCCAGCTCGAGCCGGTACGAGTCGACCGGCTCGAGCTCGATGCGCTCGGTCCCCTCCTCGCGGCGAAGCTCGATCACGGGCCGGTTGGCGTGCCACGGATCGTCGAGGAAGAGCGAGCCCTCGCTGCCGACCACCTCGAGCTCGTCGCGGTTCGTCAATGACGTCCCGCAGTCGAAGAGCGCGAGCACGTCACCGGGGAAGCGCAGGGAGCCCGTGAACACCCAGTCCGTCCCGGTCGGTCCGATGAAGGCGCGACCGAAGGCGGACTCCGGCTCGCCCCCGAGAAGGCGCGAGCCTGAGACGCAGTAGCAGCCGACGTCCATCAGGCTTCCGCCGTCGACGTCCGTGCGGAGGCGGATGTTGTCGGCGTCGTAGAGGCCGTAGCTGAACGCCGAGCGGATCAGGCGCAGGTCGCCGATGGCGCCCTCCCGGACGAGCTCGACCAGGCGCGCCGCCTGCGGGTTGTGGCGGTACATGAACGCCTCGGTGAGGAGGCGGCCAGCCCGGTCCGCCGCGTCGAAGGCAGCCTCCACGTCGTCGGGGTGCTTGCTGAACGGCTTCTCGCAGATCACGTGCTTGCCGGCCTCGAGCGAGCGAATGGACCACTCGCGATGCATCGTGTTCGGCAGCGAGATGTAGACGGCGTCGACCTCGGAGTCCTCGAGCAGCCCCTCGTAGGAGCCGTGGGCGCGAGGGATGCCCCATTCGCGCGCGTACTCCTCGGCGCGCCGCTGCTCGCGGCTCGCGACGGCGACCAGCTCGATCTTGTCCGACGCGTGCGCACCCGGGATGACCTTCCGGTTGATGTCCGCGGTCGAGACGATCCCGAGCCTCATCCCCATGACTGCTCCTTCATCGGGCGAAGTGCCGTCTCGAGGATGCGATGGCTGCGCGGGCGGGTGATGCAGAAGAGGACGACCTCGGCCACGTCTTCGGCCATCATCATCCCTTCGAGCACGTCCGGCGTGCGCCCATAGCCGTCCTCGAGTGCGAAGTCGGTCGCGACGCCGCCGGGGCAGACGTTCGTGCAGCGAACACCGTGCTCGCGCAGTTCGTGGTCGAGGGCGCGTGTGAGCCCGACCTGACCGAACTTCGACGCGCAGTAGACGGCCTCTCCCGGCAGTCCGCGGCGCCCGGCCTCCGACGCGACGGTCACCAGGTCGCCCTGCCCGCTCGCGATCAGGTGCGGGATCGCGGCACGTGCCGCGTAGATCGTTCCCTTGAGGTTGACGTCGATCATCTCCTCGAGGTGCTCGAGGGGCGTGTCTACGAGCGTGTGATACGAGCCGACGCCCGCGTTCGCGACGCAGATGTCCAGCCGCCCGAAACGCTCCACGGTCCGCCCGACTGCATCCTCGACCTGGTGGACGTCCCTGACGTCGCACTCGAGCCCCACGGCACTCGCGAGCCCCAGGTCGCCCCCGCTGCGCGACGCGAGCCCGACCGAGGCTCCCTCGGCCGAGAGCGCGCGAGCGACCGCGGCTCCGATTCCGCGGCTCGCGCCGGTGACGAACGCGACCTTGCCGTCGAGCTTCATCCGTGCTCCTCCACGCCTCGTAGTGCGGGGTACAACGCTCGGAAGCGAGCGTATCCGTCCTCGTAGGCGGCCGACCAGGCGTCCTTCGGCTCTACCGTCTCGCGAATGCGGACGCAGGCCTCGGCCGCTTCCTCCGCGCTCGAGAAGGTTCCGTCCTTCACGCCGGCGAGCAGAGCGGCTCCGAAGGCGGACCCCTCGTCGACGGTGCAGCGCTCGAGGGGGAGGCCGAGGACGGACGCGACGATCTCGAGCCAGAGCCGGCTGCGTGCGCCGCCGCCCGAGGCGCGACCCCGTTCGGGCTCGACCCCGAGCTCGCGGAGCAGCTCCAGCGAGTCGCGGAGGCCGTAGGCGACTCCCTCGAGGACGGCGCGCACGAGCGAGCCGCGATCGTGGCGGAGCGACAGACCGCTGAAGGACGCGCGCGCGTCGGGATCGGCGTGCGGCGTTCGCTCGCCCTGCAGGTACGGAAGGAAGAGCGCGCCGTCGGCGCCCGCCTCGACGGTCTCCGCCTCCGAGGTGAGCTGCTCGAACGACCGATCGGGTGCGACGACGTCGTGGAACCAGCGGAGCGCTCCGGCCGCGTTCAGCATCACGCCCATCGCCTCCCAGGTCTCCGGAAGCGCGTGGCAGAAGACATGCACGCGCGCCGTTGCGTCGTGCGCGTACGCGGGAAGCGGCGCGAGCACGACCCCGGATGTCCCGAGGACGACCGAGAGCGTGCCGGGAGCGACGGCGCCGACGCCGAGCGCCGCGGCCTGTTGGTCGCCCGCACCCGCAACCTCCGTCGACTCGGCGACGGGTGGCAGCCACTCCGCCGGGATGTCGAGCGCGTGGAGAACCTCGTCGCTCCAGCGACGATGGGCGACATCGAAGAGGAGGGTGCCCGATGCGTCCGCCGCGTCGATCGCCCACTCGCCCGTGAGCCGGAGCCGCACGTAGTCCTTGGGCAGCACGACTCGGTGGATCCGCGCATAGACGTCAGGCTCGTGGCGGCGTAGCCAGAGGAGCTTCGGCGCGGTGAAGCCCGTGAGCGCGCGATTCCCGGTCAATTCGATCAGGCGGCCTAGACCAACGCGCTCCTCGATCTCGGAGCACTCGGCAGACGTGCGCTGGTCGTTCCAGAGGATCGCCGGCCGGAGGACGTTGCCGTCGGCGTCGAGGCAGACGAGGCCGTGCATCTGGCCCGAAAGCCCGATCGTCCTGTCGCCTCGGAGATCCAGCCGCGCGAGGGCCGCCTGGCTCGCGCGCCACCAGTCCTCGGGGTTCTGCTCGGCCCATCCGGGTTGCGGAGTCGACAGCTCGTACGCCTCCTCGGCGGAGCCGACGACGTCGCCCGCGGGCGTGATCCCGAGAGCCTTGACGCCGCTCGTGCCGACGTCGAGGCCGACGAGTGTGGTCACTCGCCGCCGAGCGCCGCGTACACGAGCTCGTACGCGCGGATCGCGTCCTTCTGCTGCTGGGCCTCGCGCAGTGCGGCGTCGTCGATCCGGGCAGCGACCGAGTCGATGAAGCGCCACTGCAGCACGCTTCGGCGGACGGCCGCGACCGCGTCCTCGGTGTACGGGTAGAGGTCGAAGCCGAGCCGTTCACCGTTGTCGCCGTAGCCCGCGCGGCGCAGTTCGAGCGCCAGCTCGAGCGTCTCCATGAACGCCGTCGCGCCCACCATGTTGTCGTCGTCGAAGGTGCCCCATCCCGAGTTCGCGTGCTGGTGGCCGAGCAGCCCTTCTGCGGCGAGCATCGCCGCGTACTCCGCGAGGGACTCCCCGTTCATGAGCAGGTGCTGCCAGTCCATGTTCACCTTCACGCTCGTGATACCCCGGGCGCGGAGGGTGTGGATGACGTGCAGCGTCATCCCGATGTTGCGCATGAGGATCTTCATCGCCGGCTCGGAATTCTTGTGCTCGAGGAAGAGCGTGATCCCGTGCTCCTGGCAGCGCGAGGCGATCTCGCCGACGCCGTCGATGAAGCGCGCCCACGACTCTGCGTACGGCGTCTGGAACGGGTAGTTGTAGCCCTCGATCCCCGGCCACAGGATCATCTGCGCGCCGATCGAGCCCGCGAAGTCGGCCGCGTGCAGCGCCTCCGCGAGCGCCTCCTTGCGCACGGAGTCGTCGGGGGACGACAGGCCGCCCCTCCCGAAGAGCGGGTTCAGGTGCGTTCCCGTTGCGATCGCGTAGACCCCGTGGCCGTCGAGCGCGGCCTGCACGTCTTCGAGGTTGTCCTCCGAGAGCTCCTGCGGGTAGTGGAACTCGTAGTCGTCGATGAGGCCCTCGAGGCCGGCGACCGCGCGGGAGACCTTTACGGCAGTCGACTCGCCGTGGTGCTGGGGCTGGTAGCCGCCCGGCACGAAGCGCGTCACCATCGGTCCCAGGGCCCAGATTCCGAGCGAGGTCTTCACACGAGCTCTCCTTCGTCGTGGGGTTCCGAGGCGGCCTAGTATCCCGCACCAAGGTCACGGCGAGGAGAGGAGGGCGTGTGGGCTCGGACGGGATTCGCGAGATCGGCGTCGGAATGCTCGGGTACGCGTTCATGGGCAAGGCGCACTCGAACGGCTTCCGCAAGATCGCGTACATGACCTGGCCGCCGCCGCTCAAGCCGCGGCTCGTCTCCATCGCCGGGCGAGACGAGGCGGCCGTGAGCGAGGCCGCCGACCGGTACGGATTCGAGCGCTGGACGACGAGCTGGCAGGAGCTGGTCGCCGACCCCGAGGTCGAGCTGTTCGACAACCTCGGCCCCAACGTCGTCCATGCCGAGCCGACCATCGCCGCCGCAGAGGCAGGCAAGCACGTGGTCTGCGAGAAACCCCTCGGGCGCACCGCGGAGGAGAGCTTCGACATCTGGCAGCGCGTCGCCGCGACCGGCGTGAAGCACATGTGCGCCTTCAACTACCGCTTCGTCCCTGCCGTGCGACTCGCGCGCGAGCTGATCGACGCCGGCGAGATCGGCGAGATCCGGCACTTCCGCGGTCGCTACCTCCAGGATTGGGGGGACACGGACGCCGAGGTCTGGCGCTTCGACCGCGCCGAGGCGGGCTCGGGCGCGCTCGGCGATCTCGCTGCGCACGTGATCGACCTCGCGCACTACCTCGTCGGCGACATGGCCGAGGTCGGCGGCTTCCTCTCGACGTTCGTCCCGGGGCGTGAGGTCGACGATGCGGTCGAGGCGACCGTCAGCTTCGCGAACGGCGCCGTCGGAACGCTCGAGGCGACCCGTTTCGCGCTCGGCCGCCGCAACGCCCTCCAGTGGGAGATCAACGGCTCGAAGGGCGCGCTCGCGTTCGACATGGAGCGGCTGAACGAGCTGCAGGTGTTCAAGACCGGAGATCCGAGAACGCGCGGCTTCACCGACGTGCTCGTCTCGGAGGCCACCCATCCCTTCTGGCAGCACTGGTGGCCGCCAGGGCACATCGTCGGCTGGGGCGAGACGTTCGTACACGAGCTCCACCACTTCCTGGCGGCAATCGCCGAGGACACGGACGTCGCCCCGCACGGCGCGACGTTCGAGGACGGCTACCGCGCGGCCGAGGTGTGCGACGCGATCGTCCGCTCCGGCGAGACCGGCCGCCGCGAGCCGATCGAGTATCGGAGCCCGTGATCTTTTGACCCGGCAGGTTTCGTACTAGAGTCCCAGCCGCAGGCAACACCCCTCGTCAAGGAGGATCAAGTGAAGGTCGTTTCTCGTAGGTCGGCGACGCTCCTGGTGGGAGTTGCCGCGGCCGCAGTCGCCGTCATGGTCGTCGCAAGTGGCGCGACCGCACGGACGGCGCAGACCGGCAGAGTGTGTGTGCTCCTGCCCGACACCGTGTCGTCGTCCCGCTGGGAGCAGTTCGACAAGCCGGCCTTCATCAAGGCGTTCAAGAAGGCCCACGTTCCCGCGACGGTCGTGAACGCGCTCAACTCGCCGCAGAAGCAGCTTGCGCAGGCCGAGTCGTGCATCAACGCGGGTGCGAAGGTCGGCATCATCACGTCGCTCGACACCGGTACGTCGATCGCGATTCAGAAGAAGTTCACCGCCGTCGGCGGTAAGACGATCGACTACGACAGGCAGGTCATCGGCGGCACCGCCTCGGTCTACGTGACGTTCGACTTCAACCAGGTCGGGCGCCTGCAGGCTCTTGGTGTCGTGAATGCCATGAAGAAGAACGGCACGTACAAGCCGTCGGGTGTCGTCGCACAGCTCTGGGGCGGCCCGACGGACGCCAACGCGTTCCTGTTCAAGGGCGGGAACGACGCCGTCCTGAACCCGCTCTTCAAGAGCAAGAAGCTCACGAAAGGCCCGGCGAAGTTCGTGCCCGGATGGCTCGCGGACAAGGCCCAGGTGATCTTCGAGCAGATGCTGACCCAGACGAACAACAACATCCAGGGCGTCGTCGCGGCGAACGACAACATCGCCGGTGCGGTCATCGCGACGCTGAAGGCCAAGGGTCTCAAGCCGATCCCGCTGTCGGGGCAGGACAACACCGCCGCGGCCGTGCAGCAGATCCTTGC
>DASUFC010000093.1:0-36800 GCA_036274755.1 Gaiellaceae bacterium | reverse complement strand
TGCACCGAGAACGTGCCTGTGAGCTTCGGGCGGAACGAGAGGTACTGGCGTGCCCCCGGGCGAGCCGACGTGCGGATGCGGTACCGGACGTCGGCCACGCGTTCGAGCGAGCGGGCCTGGGGCTGCCAGAGGGCGAGACTGAGATCGACGCTCGCGTCCGCTCCTGTGAGGCCGACGTACACCGGCTGGTTCCGGTTCAGCCGGATCGCATACACGTCGTCCTGGTCGTCCCAGAAGTCGAGCCGGGCAGTGAGGCGCCGCGTGGATCCGAAGAGCGTGTACGCCCTCGGGCCGAGGTCGTCGTTCGTCTCGTAGAGATCGCGTGCAGGGAGCGGCCCCGCGAGCGCCGCGATCGCTGCGGGGACGTCGAGGCGCCCCCAGCCCGAGTACGCGTCGCGGCCCTCCGCGCACGCGAGGCAGCCGTTCGAGCCGTTCAGGTCGGAGGCTGTCGACTGGAGGATCTTCGTGACCTGGTCAGGATGCAACGTCGGATGGAGGCTGAGCAGGACAGCCGCGGCGGCCGTCACCTGAGGAGTCGCGAAGGACGTGCCCTGCGCCTGCCGGTACTCGTCCGGCCCGCAGCTCGAGTAGCCCTGGTCGGAGCAGCTCGGGTACCGCGCGGTCAGCGGGCGCGGGAGGATCGAGAGGATGTCGAGGCCCGGCGCGGCGATGTCGTTGTAGATCGGGTCGCGGTTCGAGAAGGACGGGACTCCACCCGTGTCGGTCATGGCGCTCACACCGAGCACGTGCGGCAGGGCCGCCGGGTAGCTCGCGTAGCGCCACGGGCTGGTCGGCGCCTGGTCCGAGTTGCCGACCGCGGCGACGACCACCACGCCGTTCGATATCGCATACGCGACCGCGTCCGCCTCGAGTCGCGAGTACGTGTCCCGATCGGGATCGAGCGGGTCGCGAATGCCGCCGAGGCTCATGTTGATCACGCGCGCTCCGTTGTCGACCGCCCAGCGGATCGCCTTGGCCTCAGCCTCGACCGGGATCGAGCGGGACTTCGTCACGACCTTCGCCACGAGCAGCTGCGACGACGGCGCGAGCCCCGCGATGCCGACCCCGTTGTTGAGGCCGGCGCCGATGATGCCCGCGACGAAGGTGCCGTGCCCGAGCGTGTCCACGCGGGCGGAGCCTCCGACGAAGCTCTTCGCGTCGAGGACCTTGCCCGCAAGATCGGGGTGTCCTGCGTCGACGCCCGAGTCGATGACGGCGACGGGGATGGGCTCGAAGGCCGGCAGTGTGATCCAGGGCGAGTAGAAGCCGCTGTAGCCGAGGTACCACTGCTTCGAGGCGAGTGGATCCGTCGGCGTGTACGCGAGATGGCGCGTCACGAGCGGCTCGACGTAACGGATGCCGGGGATCCCTCGAAGTGACTCGCCCGCGGGCAGGTCGACGACGAGCGCCGGGATCGGCGCGAGGCTCGTCGGTCGCTTCCCCGTGCGCTGCTCGATCCGGGCCGAGACCACGTGCGCGTTCGCGCCGTGGGCGAGCCCGACTGCGACACGAGCCGCGCTCGCGCCGGCCGGAAGCGCGAGCCACGCCGCAGCAGCGACCGCGACGGCGAGGGCGAGCCGCCTCATCCCGCCACCGTCACGACTGCAGAGGTCCCGGCCGCATAGCCGTTCGCCGCGATCGTGCGGGCGCGGTACGCGCCTGCCGGCAGCGCATCGAGCTCGAGCCGAAACCCGCCGGACTGATCCACGAGCGCCTCGTCGACGAGCGACCAGGCCGCGCCGCGTCGACGTTCGACCGCGACCGTCGCGCCGGTCAGCTTCGGCCTGACGGTCCCGGTGAAGACGTCCGGCTCGAGCGGTGTCGGGCGCGCGAGCGTCACCCGCGGCGCGACCACGACGAGCAGTGCAGGCGATGCGCCGCCCTGTGCCTCGAGCCGGTACCGGGTCGTCCGTACCGGCTTGACGTCCACGGAAACGACCCCGCTGGCATCCGGGGCCACGGATGCGACGGGCGTCCAGCTGGATCCGTCGACCGACGACGAGAGCTTGAGGCCGACCAGGCCGCGACCCACGCCCGTGAGCGTCGAGGCCGAGCCGTAGACGACGGGGCCGGACGACGCCTTGTCGAGCCGGAGAACGCCTATCGTCATGTACGTCGAGCGAAGCCCGAGCGCCGTTCGCACGACCGAGGAGGGAACCTGCTCGGCGCCGGCGATCGTCTGCAGCGTGAGCGACCGCAGCCGGCCGGACGGAGTGGGCGTTGACGTCACGTCGACCACGCGCGCGTCGGCATCGAGCTTCGACTGGAGCGTCCGTGCCCCGATCAGCACCGGGCCCCAACGGTTGTACGGCGACGCCTTGTCCCACGGATCGGGCTTGGACACGAGATAGGGGACGCTGAAGCCGAAGACGTCCGCGGCGCTCGCGGTCCTTCCGCCTGAGCTCGAGTAGTAGTAGGTGGTCGCGACCTTCCCCGCGTACGTGACGACCTTCCCGGCCGTATCCGTCACCGCCTTCGTCGTCGAGGGCTTCTCCCCACCGACTCCGAGGTAGACCTGGCTGCGCACGTCGGAGTAGAGGTCGTACGGTTTGCCCACGAGCATGCTCGCGATCGCATAGGAGCGCGCTGCGACGGCTTGCGCCTCGAGCGCCTCGGCCGGCCAACTGTACGGCATCTCGCCCGCGACGACCCCCTGCAGGTAGCTCTCGAGCGGCAGCGCGTTCACGACTCGCAGGAAGCCTCCCTGCGGGACGAGCTCGAGCTTGCCGCGGTAGAGGCGGCCGTCGAGGGCGAGCGGCGCCTTCTTCCCGGGGCGCAGGACGAGCGGCTGGACCGCGCGAGCCGGCCCGTCGGCGGTCGGAAGCCTCAGATCGGGCCGCAGGGTGAACGTGCCCTTGGCGAGGACGAACTTCTCGCCGGTCGCGTCGACGGCGGTGAACGGCACCGTCGACGAGACCGTCACCGCGGGACGCCCTTCTCCGAGGAGCACACGCACCTCCCGGCGACCCAGCTTCGCGATCTGCGTGCCCGAGTAGTAGTAGCCGAGGATCTGGTCGTACGTCCTTCCCGCGAGCGCCTGGCCGTACGCGCCGTACTGGCTCATCCCAACGCCGTGGCCGTAGCCGCGGCCCGAGACGACGAACACCGCCTCGCCGTAGGACGAGGCAGGCTGGCCGGCCGCCGAGCCGGCTGCAGAGGTCAGGGAAACGAGGGTGATTGCCGCGAGGAGGACGCGCACGAGCACTCCAGGGTAGCTCCGAACGATGAGTACTTTGTGTTCTCGGCCATAGACGCGCGGCCTTGAGCGAACAGGGCTATTTCCAGGCGGTTTCCTCGACCGGTGCGCGCTGCTTCAGCGGCTCCCACCAACCGCGGTTCGCCTCGTACCAGGCGACCGTCGCGGCGAGTCCGTCCTCGAAGCCGTGCGCAGGCTTCCAGCCGAGCTCGTCGGCGATCTTCGATGCGTCGAGGAGGTAGCGACGATCGTGACCGGGGCGATCGGGGACGATCGTCTTCAGCGAGGCCGGCTTGCCGGTGAGCTCGAGCACGCGGTCGGCGATCTCTTCGATCGTCGCCTCGATCGAGGAGCCCACGTTGTACGTCTCCCCCGGGCGTCCCTCGCGTAGGACGAGATCGATCGCCTCGCAGTGGTCGAGCACGTGCAGCCACTCGCGCTTGTTCTGCGTGGACGCGTACATCGGCAGCGGCTCGTCGTCGAGCGCGTTCGTCGTGAAGAGCGGGATCACCTTCTCGGGGAACTGGAAGGGCCCGTAGTTGTTCGAGCAGTTCGTGATCGTCACCGGGAGACCGAAGGTCTCGGAGTAGGCGCGCACCGCGTGGTCCGCCCCTGCCTTCGACGCGTTGTACGGCGTGCGCGGACGGTACGGCGAGTCCTCGGTGAAGACCTCGTCCGTGTCGAGGGCGAGATCGCCGTAGACCTCACAGGTGGAAACGTGGTGGAAGCGCTCGACCCCTGCGGCACGCGACGCATCGAGCATCGTCTGCGTCCCGAGGACGTTCGTCCGGAAGAAGCGCGTCGGATCGACGACGGCGAGCGAGTTGTGGGATTCCGCCGCGAAGTTGACCACGACCTGCGTGCCGTGCTCCTGCAGCGTCGACGCGGCGAGCTCGCGATCGCAGATGTCCCCCTGGACGAAGGTGATCCGGTCCTCGACCTCGACCAGGTTCTCGCGGTTCCCGGCGTACGTCAGCAGGTCGTAGACGACGAGCTCGTCGGCGGGATGCCGCTCGAGCCAGTAGTGGACGAAGTTCGAGCCGATGAAACCGGCGCCGCCGGTGACGAGGATGCGCATCCGCGGAAGGCTAGCGGCCCAGTTCTGCAAGGCATGTCCGAAGACCGTCGCGCCAATGCGGCAGGACGGGGGCGCCGGAGCGCTCGCTCCGCAGCACCGAGTACGCCGGCCGCGGCGCTGGCCGCGGGAGCTCTGCCGTCGTGATCCGTCGCACGCGACAGGCGACGCCGGCGTCCTCGAAGATGGCTTCGGCGAAGTCTGCCCAGGTGCAGTCCCCCGACGCAGCGATGTGCCAGAGACCCTTCGGCAGGTCCTCGTCGACGAGGGAGCGGACCGCGGCTGCGAGGTGCCCGACGTAGGTCGGGCAGCCGCGCTGGTCGTCGACCACGTCGATCTCGTCCCGCTCCTCGCCCAGTCGGAGCATCGTGCGGAGGAAGTTGTGACCCCTGGGGCCGAAGAGCCAGGACGTGCGTACGACCCATGCATCCGGCCCCGCGGCCGCCTCGCCGTGGAGCTTCGTCCGACCGTACGCCGAGGCCGGGCTCGGGCCGTCGGACTCGACGTAGGGCGAGCGCTTGCGCCCGTCGAAGACGTAGTCGGTCGAGAACGTCACGAGCGGGGCCCTCAACGCCGCTGCGTGAGCGACCCCTGCGACGTTCACGGCAGCCGCACCCTGAGGGTCGGCCTCGGCGCCGTCGACGTCCGTCCAGGCCGCCGCGTGCAGGACGAGGTCGAAGCCCTCCTCGCGGAGAGCCGGATCGAGCGGGTGCGCGACGTCCCAGTCCGCGTGCGTCAGTGCGCGGACGTCGTCGTCTGCGAATGCGTCCTGGAGCGCGTGGCCGAGCTGGCCTCCCGCGCCCGAGATCAGGACTCGACGGCTGCGTCCCGCGCGGACAGGATCGGTGTCGTCGTGCTCCATAGGGATGCGACGCGCGGGTCGTTCCAGGGAACGGTGTGCTCGTCGGGGTCGCCAGGGTCGAACTCGGTCGTCACGTGGTAGCAGAAGAGGATGTCCGTGAGCGCCTCGAAGCCGTGCGCGTTGGAGCCCGGGATGTAGATCGCGACCGGGTTCGACTCTCCGATGTCCTCGGTGAAGTGCTCTCCCGTCGAGCGGTCGAGGACGACGACCCGCGCCGTCCCGCGCACGCATGCGAAGAGGTCGTCCTGCCCACGCTCGTGGTAGTGCAGCCCGCGAATCACGCCTGCGCGCGAGAACGAGAGATTCGTCTGCCGCATCGGCTTCGGAAGGGCGCTGTCGCGGCGGAGCTCACAGAACCAGCCTCGCTCGTCCTCGTGCCGCACGAGCGGTATCCGGCGGAGGCCTTCGATCACGCGACGGCCCGCTTGTTCGCGCCCGTCTCGTCGATCCGCCGCCCGATCTCCGCGAGGTGCTGCCAGTGCTTTCCGGCGTCCTCCCACCAGCCCTCGACCTCGGTCACCTCCAGGCGCCCGGCGAGCGCGTAGTGGCGGTTCACGTCCGTGATCTCGAGCTCGCCTCGGGTCGACGGCTCCTGCGCCGCGATCACGTCGAAGACGTCCGGCGGGTAGCAGTAGAGCCCGACCACGGCGTGCGACGACGGCGGCGCGTCGTACCGCACGTCCACCACACCGGCTTTCTCGACGATGTCGGAGACGTGACCCTGCTCGTCGTAGGCGACGACGCCGAAGTTCTCCGGGTCGTCGACCTCCTTCACGAAGATGCGCGCGCGCGAAGGGTTCTCGGCCCACTCGGCGAGCGACTCCGACTGCGCGAGCTCGAAGATGTTGTCGCCGAGCACCACGACGATCGGCGCGCCGCTGGCGAAGTCCTCGGCCATCGCGACGACCTGCGCGATGCCTCCCGGCTCGGTCTGCACCTTGTACGTGAGATCGAGCTCGAGGATCGGATCGCCGCCGCCACGCGGAGCAAGCCGTCCATCGCCGAGCAGGTCGATCATCTGGCCGGCGTGACCCTTCCCGGTGACGAGCAGGACGTCCGTGATACCAGCCAGCTGCAACAGCTGGAGCGGGTAGTAGATCATCGGCCAGCTCCCGACGGGGAGCAGGTGCTTGTTGGCGACGCGCGTCAGCTCGCCGAGGCGCGTCGCCTCTCCTCCCGCGCAGATGAGGCCCTTGACGTGCACGCGCAGATGCTAGGCGACGGACGTGCGGCAGGCCCTAGGGCCGTGCCCGCTCACGCGTGCGCCAGGCTTCGCGCGACGCCGCTTTTCGCGCCTCCACTCCGGGCACCGCGCGCACCGCCGCGATCCAGACGTAGACGAAGGCGCCGAGGAGCCCTGCGAGCAGACCCAGAAGGCGCTTCGGATGGAGGGCGAGGGACAGCAGTGCCCGCACGGGGGCGATCGTAGCCGACATACTTCGGAGCCGAGTCGAAGGAAAGGTGGTACCAGGAATGGCGAAGACGAAGACGAGTCCCGCGCTTTCGACGGACGCTCTGAAGCCGTACGTCCAGCGCGCGATGACGGATCCCGATCTGCGCGAGGATCTCCTCGCCGCGTTCGTCGCTGCCCGCAGCATCTACGGCCAGATGGCCAAGGGGCGCGGGATCAAGGGCAAGGCCGAGAAGGTCTCGGAGAAGGACTTCCAGAAGCAGCTCCAGCACCTCGTCGACGACCTCAGCGAGGCGTCGGACAAGCTGAAGGGGAAGCCGAAGAAGAAGGGCCACAAGACCCGCAACCGCATCATCCTGCTCACCGGGGTGACGCTCGGCGTCCTCTACAACCCGTGGACCGGCCAGTCGACGCGTGACTGGATCATGGATCAGGTCTCCGGGTCGAACGGCGACGGGCTCGAGCAGCTCGAGACGGAGATCGCAGCCGAGGCCGACGCGGTCGCGACGGCGGGTAACGGCGCCGAGCCCGAGTAGGAACGCCGCCACCCCGCGGCGTCCGGCTAGCGCTTCAGGACCTTCTCGAGCGCGCCGGGGACGAGACCGCTCGTCGACGCGATGTCGTCGGCTTCGAGGAGCACCGCACCGGGCGGCGGCAGTTCCGTGCTGCCCGGTCCGGTCGGGGTGTACACACGCCCGGCCGAGAAGGAGATGTCCGCGGCGCGACGCCACGCGAGCAGGATCGAGTAGGGGGCGACGACGCCGTCGTAGCCGAGACCGAGCATCGACGCCGGATGGATCTCGAAGTGGAGGTGCGGCGCCCCTCCATCGGCGTCGCCCGTGTCCCCCACGAAGCCGATGACGTCGCCTGCCTCGACCTTCCTCCCCTCCACCGCGAGCGGCGAGTAGGCCGAGAGGTGGGCGTAGTAGAACTCGTCTCCGTCCGTGTCCCTGAGCCAGAGCCGGTAGCCGCCGAGCCGGTTGAAGCCGATGGTGTGGAGCGTTCCGTCCGCGACTGCGAGAAGCGGCGTTCCCGCGGCCGCGAAGACGTCCTCACCGTGGTGCCAGCCGCTGACCACGTCCGGGCGTGGCGCGCCGAAGCTGTCGCCGAAGGACGCCGTGCCGTAGATCGGGAACACGAAGCCGCCTGACGAGAGTCGCGCCGAGACCTCGGGAGCGACCTTGACCGGGCCGCCCGGAACCTCGCCGCCGACGTCGGGCTCGGGCGCCGGCGTGACCGGCCTGGCGCGCGGTGTCGCCGGCTTCGGGGTCGTTCCCGGCTTCGCCGTCGGCGGCGGCGCGGAGACGTCGGCGACCGACGTCGCGGACGCCTGACCGATGACGATCTCGCTTCCGGCCGGGAGCCCTCCGTGCGCAGCCGTCAGATGCACGCGGAGCGCAGTCACGGACGCCGCAGCCGCCGGCGGACCTTTCTTCCGCGTTCCTGCGCTGGTCGACAGGACCGTCAACGTTCCCCAGTCCTCGAGACTCGCGCTCGACCCCGGTGTGGACGGGATGTCGCGATCGAGGGCGCGCAGGCCCTGAACCTCCGAGGCAGACGTCTGCGAGCCCACCGAGCGAACGCTGGCGCCGGCCGAGACCGAGGCCGTGACCTTGCCGGCCACGATCTCTCCGCCGAACAGGGACACCACGATCACCTCGGAGACCGCTTGCGTCGCCGCGGCAGAGCCGGGGGCGGCGAAGACCGAGGCACGCGAGCGGCCTACGCTGAGCACCGACCCGTCTCCGGGGTACTGGAACGACTGGACGTCGACGGTCGTCGAATCCAGCCAGTCGAGCTCGCCCAGCGAGATCGTGTCCTGACCCGGGACCGTGATCCGGACGAGGAACGCGTTCGCGCCCGTCGTCGCGCTCTTGGGAGGCGGCGCGGCGGCTGCGAGCGTTGCCGAGGCGACCACGGCGACGACGACCACGAGGGCGAGCCGGATCACGGCGAATCAGGGTAGCGCGCTGCTCTCCGGCGCGTTCGCCACACGAGCTGGACCGCGACCGCGAAGAGCAGGATCGCGAAGAGCCGCCGCAGCGTCGCCTCCGGCAGCTGCGTGACGAGCCGCGCACCGACTTCCACGCCGACCACGGAGGAGACGCCGACCACGAGCGCCGTCCGCACGCGGAGATTGCCGTAACGGCGCTGGTTCCAGGCGCCGACGAGCACCGTTGGGAGGATCGCGAGGAGCGACGTCCCCTGCGCCTCGAGCTGGCCCAGGCCGAGCGCCACGAGCGTCGGCACGAACAGGACGCCGCCGCCAACTCCGAACATCCCCGCGAGCACGCCGGCGGTGATCCCGAGCACGATCGCGAGCACGATCGTCGAGGCGCTCACGACACCAGGAGCCAGACGCCGATCATGGCGAGCAGAGCGGCAAAGCCATACGTGAGCGTCGTCGTGCGCACGCGCTGCTGCCACGTCGTCCCGGCGAATGCGCCGACGGCCGCCGGAAGCCCGACGAGCGCCGCGTACCCCGGATCGACCTCTCCGCGCAGCGAGAACGCGAGCACACCGGCGCTCGCGGTGACCGCGATGGCGAGCAGCGACGTCGCGGTCGCCTCACGCTCCGTGAGATGCGCGACGAGGATCAGGAGCGGCACGGCGACGATGCCGCCGCCGACTCCGAAGAAGGCGGAGAAGACGCCCGCCACGAGCCCGATCCCGACCAGGCGCACGGCCGTATCGTACGAGCGTGATCAGTCGGGTCTCTCTCCTGGCGATCCTGCTCGCCGTCGCGGGATTCGCAGTCTCGGCGACCCCAGCGGCTCGGACGCCGCCAGCGGGAACCGCGATCTTCCTCGTGCAGCAGGACCCGCGCCTGTGTCCGAGCCCGCGGTGCGGCGGGCACTGGGCCGCGCTCGCGAACGGCGTCCGCACGCGCTGCGCGGACGGGGTGCGTCGCGTTCGCTGCTACGTCGCGACCACCGTCGACCGACACGGCCGCCGGCTCGGAGGAGCGATTCCCGAGGGCTCGCTCGCACGCGGCGCGCTCGAGCCCGGGCTCGCGTTCGCCGGAGCCAGGCTCGACCGCCTGCGCCTCTGGGCCCTCTACTCGCCTGCCGGGACCGCGGCCGTCGCCGGCGGCTACTACCGCGTCCGGGACAACGGGATCCGGTGCGTGCGTGCGCCGTGCTTCTCCTACCGTGCGACGGGCGTGAACAGCTCGATGTTCGTCATGGCCTCGGCCGTCGACCTCACCGCGTCGGGCGGATCACCGAGCGACCAGTCTCGCGCGCGCGCTGCACTGCGCACGAAGGACGGCCTCTACGCCCGCGGCACGTTCGCGCGGAGCCCCGACGGCGGGCGGGTCTTCCGTGCCGTGCGGCTCTACCTCAGAGCGCCGCTGCCTCGCGCCTGAGGACGTCCCACGCGAGACGCACGTCGTCCTCGGTCGTCCGGAAGCTGCCGACGGCGAGGCGGAGCTGGTACCGATGGGCAAAGCGGGTGTGCGAGAGGAAGACCTCGCCCGATGCGTTCACCCGCTCGAGAAGGCGCTCGTTGTCCTCGTCGGAGCCCTCGAGCCGGAAGCAGACGAGCGAGAAGAGTCTCGGCGCAGTGACCTCCCAGCCGGGCTCGCCGCGCACCCACGTCTCGAAGAGCTCGGCGAGACGGAGGTGCTCGCGGAGCCGCTCCTGCAGCCCGGACCGTCCGTAGCAGCGCAGCACGGCCCACAGCTTGAGTGCGCGGAACCTGCGGCCGAGCGGAATCGAGAGCTCGCTGAGGTTGACCGCGTCGTCGGGCGAGCGGAGGTACTCGGGGACGAGGCTGAACGCATTCCGGAAGTCGTCGCGACGGCGCGTCCAGAGAACGGAGCAGTCCATCGGGACGCCGAGCCACTTGTGCGGGTTCACGCCGATCGAGTCGGCGAGCTCCCAGCCGGCGAACCGGTCGCGGAGCTCGGGCAGGATCGCCGCGGAGCCGGCGTATGCGGCGTCGACGTGGAGCCACGTCCCGGCGGCGGCGCACCGTGCGGCGACCTCGGGGACGGGATCGACCGAGGTCATCCCCGTCGTGCCGATCGTCGCGACGACCATGCAGGCGTCCTCGGCGTCGACGAGCTCGGGACGCATCCGGAACGCATCGTCCGTCGGGACCTTCCGCAACTCCAGCTCGAGCAGGCGCGCAGCCTTCTCGCCGACCGAGTGCGCGTGCTCGGAGCAGACGAGCACGCGCCGATCCGGGCGCAGCGAGCGCGCGACGATCGCCGCGGCCAGCACGCCCGTCGACGCGGTGTCCTCGATGTGCCCCTCGAACTCGGCGGGTAGACCCACGAGCTGCCGCAGCCAGTCGACGGTCAGCTCCTCGAGCTCCTGCAGCGCGGGCGACGTGCGCCAGAGGATCCCCACCTGGTTGAGGCCCGCGATCAGGAGCTCTGCGAGCACGCCCGGCTCACCGCCCGTCGTCGCGAAGTACGCGAAGAAGCGCGGGCTCTGCCAGTGCGTGATCCCCGGAAGGAGCACTGTGTCGAGATCATCGAGGACGGCGGAGAACGGCTCGGGGGTGTCCGGCGGGGATGCCGGAAGCGCTGCGCGGATCGCCCCGGGCTCGACGTGCGACAGCACCGCCAGCTCCCGGACGCCCTCGAGGTAGGACGCGACCCAGTCGAGCGCGAGCGCGCCGTCGGCGCGGAAGTCGCTCACCCTCGCAACTTTGCGATCTCGCGCCACGGACGCGTGTTGAGAACCTGCTCCTTCGTGAGCCACGCGCGACGTGCCTGCGCGACGCCGAGCTCCGCGTACCCGAGCGCTCCGACCGAGTGAGCGTCCGTGGTGATCGGGATGAGCACGCCCGCCTCCCCTGCCAGGCGCGCGTGGGTGTCGCGCATGTCCAGGCGATCCGGTTGCGAGTTGATCTCGAGCGCGGTCCCGGTCTCGACCGCGTGCGCCACGACCTGCTCGACGTCGACAGGGGCGCCCTCACGCTTCAGGAGCCGACGGCCGGTCAGGTGCCCGATGCAGTCGACGTGCGGGTTGTCCATGGCGCCGAGAATCCGCTCGGTCGGGCTCCGGTCGAAGGACGTGTGCAGTGAGGCGACCACCCAGTCGAGCTCGGCGAGCAGCTCGTCGTCGACGTCGAGCGAGCCGTCCGCCTTGATGTTCGCCTCGATGCCGCGATAGATCCGGAACCGTCCGAGCTTGCCGTTGAGCTCCTCGATCTCGCGCCACTGCGCCTCGAGGCGCCCGTCGCGGAGGTAGTGCGAGTGGTCGGTGATGACGAGGAAGCGATACCCACGCGCCTTCGCTCTCTGTGCCATCTCCTCGATCGTGTTCTTGCCGTCCGCTGACCAGGTGGAGTGGCAGTGCATCTCGCCCTGCAAGTCGCCCGGCTCGACGAGCGCGGGGAGCTCGCTCGCGCGCCCGGCGGCGATCTCCGCCGTCCCCTCGCGCAGCTCGGGCGCGATCGTCGCGTACCCGAGGTACGCGTACAGCTCGTCCTCCGTCGCATGCGTCACGACCTCGCCCGACTCGACGTCGGTGACCCCGTACTCCGAGATCGACAGGCCGCGTCGCTGCGCCTCCTCGCGGAGGGCGATGTTGTGGTCGCGGGAGCCGGTGAAGTGCTGCAGGACGTTCCCGTAGCACGCCGCCTCCACGACCCTGAGGTCGAACCTCAGCCCGTCGTGCCCGACGACGGTCGCCTTCGTGTCGCCGCGTGCGACGACCTCCGACACCCAGTCGCCCTCGCAGAACCTCGCGATGAGGGCCGGCGGATCGTTCGAGGTCGCGATCAGGTCGAGATCGCGCACCGTCTCTCGGCGGCGGCGCACGCTCCCGGCCTCCGAGACGGCGATCGCCGCCGGGTGCGCCTCCAGCTCGGCGACGACACGCCGTACCGCCGGCAGCGCCTGGCCGAGCAGCCGCCGCGACTCCGGCTCGGCTCCCACGCCGGCTTCGAGCGCCTTCAGGATCTTCTCCTCGCTTCGGGCTCCCATGCCCGAGAGATCGCGGAGCCGGCCCTCGGCTGCCGCGTCCTTCAGCCCGTCCAGCGACGTGATGCCGAGCTGCATCCAGATCCGCGCGGCGGTCTTCGGCCCGACGCCGGGGAGCCGAAGGAAGTCGACGACTCCCGAGGGGACGAGCCCGCGACGCTTCGTCAGCGCGTGCATCTCGCCGTCCTCGACGACCTCGACGACCTTCGCTTCGATCGTCCTGCCGATCCCTGGAAGCTCCTTCGCCCTCCCCTCGAGAGCGAGCTCGGCGATCGGCACCGCCGATTCGCGGATCCTCCCGGCCGCACGCCGGTACGCGATGACCTTGAACGACTCCTCCTCGAGGATCTCAGAGATGTCCGCGAGGAGGTCGAGCTGGTCCGCGAGCTCGGCGTTCCGGGGCAACGTCTGAGGCATCCCGCGATGATACGGCGATGCCTCGGGCCATCCTCTGCCTCCCCACGTACAACGAGCGCGAGAACCTCGAGGCGATGATCGAGGCGCTCGGCGCGGTGCTCGACACGGAACGCGACGCTGTCCTCGTGATCGACGACGGGTCTCCGGACGGGACCGGCGAGATCGCCGATCGGCTCGCCTCGGAGCATCCCTGGGTCTCCGTGCTCCACCGCACCTCGAAGGAGGGCATCGGACCGGCCTACGTCGCAGGCTTTCGCAAGGCGCTCGCCGAAGGCGCCGAGCTCGTCCTCGAGATGGACTGCGACTTCTCGCACGACCCGAGCGACGTCCCGCGGCTCGTCGCCGCGTCCGAGGACGCCGACCTCGTTCTCGGGTCACGCTACGCGCAGGGCGGAGGC
The DNA here is from genome assembly GCA_036274755.1 of Gaiellaceae bacterium. Taxonomy (GTDB): domain Bacteria; phylum Actinomycetota; class Thermoleophilia; order Gaiellales; family Gaiellaceae; genus GMQP-bins7. The sequence continues at coordinate 23,503 of DASUFC010000093.1, read as the reverse complement.
ACGGCGAACTGGGGGCTCCTGCGTCGCGTCGTCTCGCGCGGCGGCTGCCTCTACGCACAGATCCTCCTGGGGATGCGCGTGCGCGACCTCACGGGCGGCTTCAAGTGCTTCCGGCGTGCTGCGCTCGAGGCGATCGACCTCGACGCGCTCTCGGCACACGGCTACGCCTTCCAGATCGAGACGACGTACCGCATCCACCGAGCGGGGCTTCGCATCCAGGAGGTACCGATCACCTTCGTCGAGCGGCGCGCCGGCTCGTCGAAGATGACGGGCTCGATCGTGGCCGAGGCCATGTGGAAGGTCCCGCTGCTCCGGCTCCGAGCGCTCACCGGCAAGCTGTAGCCATGGACCTCGTGGACGCCTCGGCGTTCGAGCACGACGTGCTCGCGTCGCCGGTGCCCGTCATCGTCGACTTCTGGGCGCCGTGGTGCAGGCCGTGCGACGCGATCGAGCCGCACCTCCGCTCGCTCTCCGACGAGTGGGGCGACCGCGTGCGGCTCGTCCGCGTGAACGTCGACGAAGAGGCGGGGCTGTCGGGCCGCTACGGGGTGCTCTCGCTCCCGACCGTCATCCTCTTCGCAGGCGGTGAGGCCAGGGCGACGGTGCACGGCGCGCAGCCGCGAGCGCGTTTCGAGCGCGAGTTCTCGCCCTACCTGTGACCGTCGCAACGGGTTGGGCCGAGCTTCTCGAGGGCGAGGAGGTCGTGTTCTCCGGAGTCGAGCCGGCACGCGAGGCACGGCTCGAGCCACTCCCCGACGACCTCGATCCACTCGTCGCCTCGGCTCTCCTCGGAACGGGTGTGACCGCCCTCTTCCGCCACCAGGTCGAGACCTGGGAAGCTGCGCGTCGCGCGGAGAACGTCGTGGTCACGACAGGGACGGCGTCCGGGAAGTCGCTCGCGTTCAACCTCCCCGTCCTCGACGCGATCGCGCGCGAGCCGAAGACACGGGCGCTCTACCTGTATCCGACGAAGGCGCTCGCACAGGATCAGGCGCGATCGCTCGCCGAGCTTCGCCTGAAGGGCCTTCGGCCGGCGATCTACGACGGCGACACGCCGGGCGAGCGGCGCTGGCAGGTTCGCAAGTGGGCGAACGCCGTCCTCACGAACCCGGACATCCTCCACGTCGGCCTCCTGCCTCATCACGACCGCTGGGGCGACGTGCTCGCGAACCTCGCATACGTCGTCGTCGACGAGGCGCACGTCTACCGGGGCGTCTTCGGGTCCCACGTCGCGAACGTCCTGCGCCGGCTGCGGCGGGTCGCTCGCATCTACGGAGCTGAGCCGCAGTTCCTCCTCGCCACGGCGACGATCGCGAACCCCGGTGAGCTTGCGCTCGAGCTGACGGGGACCGGTGCGACCGTCGTCGACCGCGACACGTCGGCGCGAGCCGAGCGCGAGGTCGTCATCTGGAACCCGCCTCTCCTCGACGCGGATCTCGGGCTTCGTGCGAGCCCACTCGGAGACGCGGCGCGACTTCTCGCCGGCCTGACGTCGCGTGGTCTTCGGACGATCTGCTTCGCGAAGAGCCGGAAGGCGGCCGAGCTCATCCACCGCTTCGCCGCCGAGCGCGTCGACATCGCGACGGCGAGCCGACTGGCGCCGTACCGCGCCGGCTACACGGCCGAGCAGCGGCGCGCCATCGAGCGGCGGCTCGTCGAGGGCGAGCTGCTCGGCGTGACCGCGACCGATGCGCTCGAGCTCGGCATCGACATCGGCCTCCTCGACTGCGCGATCTCGGTCGGCTTCCCGGGCACCGTCGCGTCCCTGCGCCAGCAGTGGGGTCGCGCCGGTCGCCGTGAGCGCGGGCTCGCCGTGCTCGTCGCGAGCGACGACGCCCTCGACCAGTTCTTCGCACGCGAGCCCGATGCGCTCCTGTCGCGCCGTGTCGAGGCGGCCATCCTCGACCACGCCAACCCGCGCATCCTCGACCCGCACGTGCTCGCGGCTGCGTTCGAGGCGCCGATCGAGGAGGCGGATGCCGACACGCTGGGTTCCGAGGCGCTGCGTCGCGCTTCCGTTCTCCCCGAGCTCGAGCAGACGCCAGCGGGGTACGTCTGGAGAGGGCGCGACTACCCCGCGGGTCGCGTCTCGCTCCGGTCGGGAGACGCCGAGGCGTTCACGGTCGTCGACGGCCAGACCGGATCGCTGCTCGGTCTCGTCGAGCGCGACCGCGCGTACTCGACCGTGCACGACGGCGCGGTCTACCTTCACCTCGGCGAGCAGTACGTCGTCGAGTCGCTCTCGCTCGACGACCGGGTCGCCGTCGTGACACCGGCGAGCGTCGACTGGTACACGCAGGCGAAGAAGGAGTCCGAGACCACGATCGAGACGAGCGACCGCGTCGCGCCGAAGCTCGGGGTCGAGCTCCACTTCGGGCGCGTGTCGGTCGCCGAGCAGGTGGTCGGCTACGCGCGCAAGTCGATCCGCGACGGGGCGACGCTCGACGTCGTCCCGCTGCTCATGCCCGAGACGACGTTCGAGACGGAGGCCGTGTGGTTCTGCCCCGAGCCCGAGCACCTCGAAGGGCTCGAGCAGATGCCCACGCTCCTCGGAACGTTGCACGCAGCAGAGCACACGCTCATCGCGCTGCTACCGCTCTGGGCGATGTGCGACCGCTGGGACATCGGAGGCCTCTCGACGAACGTCCACTACCAGACCGGCCGCCCGACCATCTTCGTCTACGACGGCCACGCCGGCGGGGTCGGGATCACGGAACGTGGCTTCGACCGCTTCGAGGACTGGGTCGAGGACACGCTGCGCCTGCTCGAGCGCTGCCCGTGCAAGGCAGGCTGCCCCTCGTGTGTCCAGAGCCCCAAGTGCGGGAACCTGAACGAGCCGCTCGACAAGGCCGGCGCACGCACGCTGCTCGCGCGGCTGCGCGCGTAGTGTCGATCCGGCGGCGGCCGGTTCGTCTATGCGTGACAGCGATGGAAGGAGACGACGTGCAGTACGTGGCACTGATCTACGCCGACGAGAGCGGCTGGGAGGAGCTCTCCGACGACGAGCGCCGGCAGGCGTACGCGCGGTACGGCGCGCTCGGCCGCGAGGCGGAGGCTGCCGGGGTCCTTGCCGGCGGCAACGAGCTGGGCTCCACGCGCGACGCGACGACGGTTCGCGTCCGCGACGACGAGCTGCTCGTGACGGACGGGCCCTATGCCGAGGTCAAGGAGGCGCTCGGCGGCTTCTACGTCTTCGACTGCGACTCCCTCGACGAGGCCCTCGACTGGGCCGCCAGGATCCCGGCCGCCGAGCACGGAGCGGTCGAAGTCCGGCCCGTGCACGTCGATCCCTCGGAGGTCCAGCTGTGACCTACGCGATGCTCATCTACGGCGACGACGCGGCGTGGGTCGACCTGAGCGAGGCGGAAAGGGCGAACCTCCGCGCGGCCTCCATGCCCAAGTGGCTCGAGCTGTTCGAGGAGCTGCGAAAGGCCGATCCGAACGTGGTCGGCAAGGAGCTCGACGCCCGCGGGACGGCCAAGGTGGTCCGGGTCCGTGACGGCGAGCGGATCGTCACCGACGGCCCCTATGCCGAGACGAAGGAGGTGGTCGGCGGGCTCTTCGTCATCGACCTTCCCGACCTCGACGAGGCGATCCGGCTCGCGTCCCTCGTCCCGGCGACGGCGTACGGTGCCGTCGAGATTCGCCCCGTGCTGCAATAGCCGCTGCATGCAGCAGGACGTCGAGCGTGTCTTTCGCGAGGAATGGGGGCATGCGGTCGCGATCCTCACGCGCGTCCTCGGTGACCTCGAGCTCGCCGAGGACGCCGTGCAGGATGCCTTCGCCACCGCGCTCGAGCGCTGGCCGCGCGACGGCGTGCCGCGAACTCCCGGCGCGTGGATCGTCACGACCGCGCGGAACCGTGCAATCGACCGCATCCGCCGCGAGAAGGTGTTCCGGCAGAAGGCCGAGCTCATCGGACGCTTGCAGGAGCTTCCAGCGGAGGAGGACGACGTGAGCGCCATCCCCGACGAGCGGCTCGCCCTCGTCTTCACCTGCTGCCACCCAGCCCTCGCCGCCGACAGCCGCGTCGCGCTGACGCTCCGAGAGGTCGGCGGCCTCACCACGAGCGAGATCGCGCGGGCGTTCCTGGTCGCCGAGCCCGCCATGGCTCAGCGACTGGTCCGCGCGAAGCGGAGGATCCGAGGAGCCGGGATCCCGTTCCGTGTGCCTCCCGACCATCTCCTCCCGGAGCGGCTGCGCTCGGTGCTCGCCGTCCTCTACCTCGTGTTCAACGAGGGGTACGCGGCAACGGCCGGGGCGGACCTCGTCCGCACGGACCTGTGCGACGAGGCGATCCGGCTGGGGAAGCTCCTTGCCGTCCTCATGCCGGACGAGGCCGAGGTCCTCGGGCTCCTCGCGCTCATGCTCCTCCAAGACTCCCGCCGAGCGGCGCGTGTCGGCGCGGAGGGCGAGATCGTGCTTCTCGAGGATCAGGACCGCTCGCTCTGGGACGGCGTGCGGATCGCCGAGGGGCTGCGTGTACTCGACCGCGCCGTGTCGCTTCGGCGGCCTGGTTCGTACCAACTCCAGGCCGCGATCGCGGCGGCGCACGCGGAGGGCCGTCCGAAGGAGGAGATTGCGGCGTTCTACGACGCACTCGCGGCAGTCGACCCGTCGCCGGTCGTGCTCCTCAACCGGGCCGTGGCGGTGGCGCTGGCCGGTGACGTCGACCGTGGCCTCGCGCTCATCGACGAGCTCGGCTCGCTCGAGGACTACTACCTGCTCCACGCGGCCCGTGCAGACCTGTGCCGACGCCTCGGCCGTCGGGACGATGCCGCCGAGGCCTACCGTCGTGCGCTCGAGCTCACGGCGAACGAGACAGAGACGCGCTACCTCGAGCGCCGACTAGCCGAGGTGTCGTAGCGCGAGCTCGACAGCCGCGGCGGGCGAGGCCGCTCGCAGCGCTCCGTCCACCTCGGGAGCACCTTCGAGCGCGACGACAGTCCTGCCGAGACGAAGCGCGAGGGCCATCTCCGCGATCGTGCCGTAGCTGCCCCCGACCGCGATGACCGCATCGCCCGAGGCGGCGACGGCCAGGTTTCGCGCGTGCCCCATGCCCGTGACGACCACGTGGTCGGCCCACGGATTCGCCGCCTCCCGGCTCTCCCCCGGGAGGATCGCGAGCGTCGCGCCTCCCGCCGCCTTCGCGCCTCGATGCGCGGCAGCCATGACCTCGTCGAGGCCGCCGGTGACGACGGTGCAGCCGCGTTCGGCGAGCAGGCGGCCGACCTCCTCCGCGGCCGGCTCCCACGCGACGCCGCTTCCGACGACTGCGACCTGTGGGCCCATCGTGCTAAGCATGAACCGTGGAGAGACGCGAGGCACGCGGAGGAACGCTCGTGCTCGGCGGCGGTTTCGCCGGGAGCTACGTCGCGCGGCTCCTCAAGCGCCGCGGCGCGACGATCGTCTCGCGCGAGAACTTCATGCTCTACACGCCGCTCCTGCCGGAGGCCGCGTCCGGCACGCTCGAGCCGCGGCACGTCGTCGTGCCGCTCCGCGAGATGTGCCCGCACGCCGAGCTGGTGCTGGGCGATGTCACGCACCACGATCCCGAGGCGAAGACCGTCCGCGTCGAGTCACTGTCGGGCCCCGTGGAGATCCGGTACGAGCGGCTCGTCGTCGCGCTCGGAGCGACGACCCGCACGCTCCCCGTTCCCGGTCTCGCGGAGCACGGAGTCGGCTTCAAGGACCTCGCCGACGCAATCGCGCTGCGCAACCGCGTGCTCCTGCAGCTCGAGCGCGCGACACTCCATCCCGACGACCCGGCCGAGCTCGGGTTCGTCTTCGTGGGCGCCGGCTACGCGGGGGTGGAAGCGCTCGCCGAGCTGAACGACATGGCGCAGGCGGCACTCCGCTCGTACCCGTCACTGCGTGGCGTGCCGCAGCGCTGGGTGCTCGTCGACGCCGCACCGAAGATCCTCCCGGAGATCCCGCGCGGGCTCGGCCGCTATGCCGCGCGACGTCTCGAACGGCGAGGCGTGGAGATCCACGTCGGGACGACTCTCGAGTCGTTCGACGGGCGCGAGGCCACCCTCTCCGACGGGACGACGATCCCGGCGTACACCCTCGTCTGGACCGCCGGCGTGCGCGCAAGCCCCCTCCTCCCGGACCTCGGTCTCCCGCTCGACGAGCGAGGGCGCGTCGTGGTGGACGAGACGCTGCGCGTCGAGGGCTACGCGGACATCTGGGCCCTCGGCGATTGCGCCGCGGTACGGAACGTCAAGACGCCCGGAGTCGTCGACCCTCCGACGTGCCAGCACGCGCTCCGTCAGGCGCGCCGCCTCGCGAAGAACCTCACGGGCACGCCGGAGCCGTACGGTTATCGGATGCTCGGTCAGGTCGCGACCCTGGGGCACTTCAAGGGAATCGCGGAGCTCCCCGGGCTCCACCTGTGGGGCTTCCCGGGCTGGTTCGTCACCCGGACCTACCACCTGTACCAGCTTCCACTGCTGTCCCGGAAGCTGCGGGTGGTCGTGGACTGGACGGTCGCGCTCTTCTTCCGCCGGGACATCGTCGAGCTGTCGATGCTCGGCCACCCGCACCGGCTCGGCGACCCGTAGAGCGGCTCAGCTCAACGCTCGCAGGGCGGCCTTCAGCGACTGCTTGCCGCCGAGCACGCCCGCGAAGAGATCGCCGTCGCGCGCGACCCGGTCGAGCACCGCATCCATCGTGAACGCGGCCGGGTCGAGCCCGGAGACGACCTCGTCCCAGCGAAGCGGCGTCGAGACCGTGGCGCCCGCGCGCGGCCGGACCGAGTAGACCATCGCGTTCGTCGCACCGGGGCGGTTCTGGTTCGCGTCGACGAGCACGCCCTTTCGCTTCGCCTTCGACCACTCGGTCGTCACCAGCCCCGGATGCGCACGCTCGAGGGCGCCGCCGACGATCGACGCGAACTCGCGCGCCTCCGAGAAGAGGTGGCGGCGAGCGATCGGCACGAGGACGTGGATGCCGCGGGAGCCGGACGTCTTCGGGAAGCTCTCGAGCTCGAGGAGGTCGAGCGTCTGCTTGATCAGCAGGGCGACCTGGACGACGTCCTCGAACGTCGCGCCCTCGGACGGATCGAGGTCGAACATGACCCAGTCGGGGCGGTCGGGCTTGTCGACGCGGGACGACCAGGCGTGCAGGTCGATGCAGCCCATGTTCGCCATCCACAGGAGCGCGAGCTCGTCGTTCACGAGCGCGTAGTCGATGATCTTCTTCTCGCCCTCCCTCGTCGACGCCGGCTGGGCCGTGCGGGCAATCCACTCGGGCATGTGCGTCGGAGCCTGCTTCTGGAAGAAGTGGTTCCCCTGCCACCCGTCCGGATAGCGCTTCATCGTGAACGGCCGCTGCCGCAGGTGCGGGACGAGCACCTCCGCGACATCGCGGTAGTAGGCGATCAGATCGCCCTTGGTGATCCCCTCCTCCGGCCAGAACGGCTTGTCGAGGTTCGAGAGCCGGAGCGTCTTCCGGCCGCGCTTCAGCTCGGCGGGCAGAGGTGACCGCTCACGGCGCACGTCCGGTGCCTCCTTGTCGTCACGAAGGCGAAGGTACGACGGCGCCCGCAGACGCCCTTCGTGCGTCCACTCGGCGAACTCGACCTCGGCCACGAGCGTCGGCTCGACCCATACGACGTCCGTCTTGCGGACGCGCGGCATCTTCGGCGTCTCGGCGAAGGGCGAGTCCTCCCGCTCGAGGGGGCCGAGAAGCGCACGCAGTCGCTCGATCTCCTGGTCCGAGAACCCCGTCCCGACGTTGCCCGCCCAGCGAAGCACACCCGCATCGTGTACCCCGACGACAAGCGCGCCGAACGCGGCGCGCCGTCCCTGTCCACGCGTGTAGCCCGCGATCACGACCTCCTGCGTCTGGCGCAGCTTCAGCTTGTGCCAATCGGTCGAGCGGCGGCCGGGCTGGTAGCGCGAGCTCGCCTTCTTGGCGACGACGCCCTCGAGCTCCTGTTGCCGGGCGGCTTCCAGCAGGGCCGGACCGTCGTCGAACTGGGGCGAGACGAGGACCCCGGGCGCCGGGCCCACGACCTCCTCGAGCCGTCGTCGGCGCTCGCTCAGGGGAAGGTCGAGCAGCGGCTCCGAATCGAGCTCGAGCAGGTCGAAGAGCATCAGCACGGGCGTCCCGCCGCCCTCCTGCAGCAGGGAGAAACGCGACCTGCCCTGGTCGTCGAGCGCGCAGATCTCTCCATCGAGCACCGCATCCGGCGCGGTTATCGCATTCGCCGCGGCACGCGCGACCTGCGAGAAGCGACCGGTGAGGTCGTTCGCGTTGCGGCTCATGAGCGTCACCTCGCCGCCGGAGACCGTGACGATGGCGCGAAACCCGTCCCACTTCGGCTCGAAGACCCAGCCCTCGCCCGAGGGCAGCGACTCGGTCGCAGTCGCGAGCATCGGTGCGTACGGACGTCCACCGCCGTCGGTCGCGTCCTTGCGGAAGAGGAGCCAGTTCTTCGGGTCGCCGTCGAGGTGCGCCGGGACGAGCGTCCACACGCCCTCGAGGCGCTCGCCGTGCAGCCGGACCGTCAGACCGCCGTCCCGCTTCTCCTCGAGCAGGTCGTACGTCCCCCGGTCCCAGATCTCGACCGTCCCGGCGCCGTACTGCCCGGCCGGGATCTCGCCCTCGAAATCGCCGTACTCGAGCGGGTGATCCTCGACGTGCACCGCGAGATGACGCTCACCTCGGCGAAGCGGAACGCCCTTCGGGACGGCCCAGCTGGCGAGCGCGCCGTGCCGCTCGAGCCGGAAGTCGTAGTGAAGACGCCTCGCGTCGTGGCGCTGGATCACGAAGCGTGGCTCGGACGACCGGCGCGTCTTCCTGCCGAATGGTTCCGGCGTCTTTCGCCGATCCCGCTTTCGTTCGTACTCGTCGAGCGTCACGCGCCGAGCGCCGCCCCGGACGCAACATGTTCTTTACCAACTCGCCTCACGATGCGCTTTCTTCCTGCTCAGAGGGCTTTCTCGTACGGGGATAAGCCTGTGGAAGATGGGGAAAACGCGGATTTCGCCTACACGGACGCGAGAACGCCCATGACGCGGTACTTCGCACGTCGCTGGCGTCGTCTCTCGGCCGGCTCGAGCTCCTCGATCTCCTCGAGTGCAGCGAGAATTCCTTCCTCGAGCAGCTGCGCGGCGACGTTCGGATCCGTGTGCGCGCCACCCTCCGGCTCGGCGACGATCGCATCGACGACGCCGAGCTCGAGGCAGTGGGCGGCGTCGGGCTTGAAGGCCGCAGCCGCCTTGCGCGCCTCGCCCGCATCCCGCCAGAGGATCGCCGCGCACCCTTCCGGCGAGATCACCGAGTAGATCGCGTTCTCCTGCATCAGCACGCGGTCGGCGACGGCGATCGCTACGGCGCCCCCGGACCCGCCCTCGCCGATCACGCACGCGACCGTCGGAACGCTCAGACGCACCATCGCGGCCTGGGAGCGGGCGATCGCGCCGCCCTGTCCGTGCTGCTCGGCGGCGACGCCGGGATAGGCGCCCGGAGTGTCCACCATCGTGACGACCGGGAACCCGTGCCGATCGGCGAGCTCCATCGCTCGCATGGCCTTCCGGTAGCCCTCGGGGTAGGCCATGCCGAAGTTGCGGTTCGTCCGCTGCTTCAGGTCACGGCCCTTCTGGTGGCCGACGACTACGATCGTCCGCCCGTCCAGCTTGCCGAGCCCGGTGACGAGCGCGTGGTCGTCGGCGCGTCCGCGGTCGCCGTGCAGCTCGAAGAAGTCGTCGAAGAGCCGGTCGACGTAGTCGAGGGTGTACGGGCGGTCCGCGTGACGCGCGAGCTCGACGGAGTGCCAGATCTCCTCGGCCGTCGGGTCCGCGCGCAGCTGGTCGAGCTGATCCTGGAGCCGCGTCAGCTCACCGCTGAGCTTCGTCCCACGCAGGAGCTTCATGCCGCCGAGCTTACTGAGACGCTCGCGCAGCCGCAGTTCGGCGTCGGACGGCATCAGGGCCTCGCGAAGAGGCGCAGGAGACGACCGAGCGTCGGGCGCAGCTCGGGACGCGCGACGATCGCGTCGAGATGGCCGAAGCGGAAGTTCGACTCGGCGAGGCCGAAGTCGTCCGGAAGCTTCTCGCGCGTCGTCTGCGCGACGACCCGTGGGCCGGCGAAGGACATGAGCGCTCCGGGCTCGGCCATGACGACGTCGCCGAGGCTCGCGAAGCTCGCGAGTACCCCGCCCGTCGTCGGATGCGTGAGGACCGAGAACACCGCGCCGCCGGACTCGTGGAGCTCGTCGATCGCGCAGATCGTCTTCGGCAGCTGCATCAGCGCGAGGATCCCCTCCTGCATTCGCGCACCGCCCGAGGCGGAGATCGACACGAGCGGCACCTCGGCGCTCGTGGCGCGCTCGCATGCCCGCACGAACTTCTCGCCGACGACGCTCCCCATCGAGCCGCCCATGAATGCGAAGTCCATGACCGCGAGCTGGCAGTCGGTGCCCTCGATCGCCGCCGAGCCGCACACGATCGCGTCTCCCAATCCCGTCGCGACCTCGGCCTCGGCGAGACGCTCGTTGTACGGCCTGAGGTCGAAGAAGCCGAGCGGATCGGCGGAACGCAGCGACTCGTCTTCCTCGAGGAACGACCCGGCGTCGGCGATCTGCTCGATCCGCTCGCGTGCGCGAACCCGGAAGTGGTGACCGCACTGCGGGCAGACGCGAAGCGTCTTCTCGAGCTCGTCGTCTCGATAGTGCGAGCCGCACCCGGGGCAGGTGTTGGGATGCGCCTGCTGCCCCGCCGGCTCGTCCGGGCGCTTGCTCTCGACCTCGACGTCGACCCGACCCTGCCCGGAAGACATGGCTGGATACTAGTGCCGGTCTAGAAGCCGGCCGCCGCGAGCATCCGCCGCGCGACCGCCGCGTTGCGGTCGGTCGGGAGGAAGCCCGTCACGCCGATACCTGCGACCGTCGGTCCCGAGGCGAGCTCGCCGAGGAGCGCTTCGAGCTCGTCGGCCGAAAGGCCGTTCGGCTCCGGGATGAGAGCGTCGATCTCGCTCGGGCCGAGCACGTCGAGGTCGAGAGCGACGTACGTCGCGTCGACACCGTCGAGGGCACGGTCGACCGAGTCGTCGATCCCGACCTCGGCCATGTACTCGCGCTCGGGCGGGTCGAGGCTGCGTGCTCCGACGAGCGCGGCGTCGGCCACATCGACGATTCCGGCGTCGAGGATCATCCGAAACGGCATGCCCCATGCGTTTCCGGAGGGCGAGGTCTCGGGCGTGTTGAGATCACCGTGCGAGTCGATCCAGACGACACCGAGTCGCCCCACCCGACGCGCGAGCCCGGTCGCTCCCCCGATGTGCGAGCAGCAACATCCACCGACGATGACCGGGCGCTCGGGCAACGCTTCGGCGATCGCCTGCGTCTGCTCCTCGAGCGTCGCGCGCTCGACGATCGCGACCTCGGGATACGGCAGGTCCGTGTGAGCCGCCGTCGCCATCGCTTCACCGCCCTCACCCCAGGCAGCCGGGACGCGAACGAGGCCGGCAGCGAACGTGCTGCCACAGCGGTGGCACTCGTAGCCGCCGCCCACCGCGACTGCCGTGAAGGTCCGGCAGTTCGGGCACCGTGCGCGCAGCACGCTCACCGATCAACCTTCTCGTAGATGTCGAAGTGAGCGGAGACGCGCATCCCGATCGACTCGTACAGCCGTGTCGCGCCCGTCGGGTTCTCGGCGTCGACGCCGAGCGAGGCCCGGGACAATCCGCGACGACGAAACGACTCGAGCGCGGTCAGGAGTAACGCGCGGCCGACGCCACGCCCTCGCCAACGCTTGCGAACGCCGAGGAAGTGCACCCATCCGAGCGCGCGGTCGACCTCGTGAATCCTGCAGATTGCGAACCCTGCAACCTCGCCACCCTCCTCGGCGAGGAACCAGAGGCTCGGGTCGAACGACGGCCTGTCGAGGACCGCGTGCGACCACTCCTCGAACGAGGGGACGATCGGCTCCCAGGTGTCCTCGAACGTATCGTTGCCCGCGTCGTAGAACCGACGGGCGTCGCCGTCTCGGTACGTCCGAGGCCGGATCCCCTCGGGCCACACCGGCTGCACCGACGCGCCCTCGAGGTCGATCGACATGCGGAACGCGTGACGGATCGGTGTGAAGCCACGATCGCGGAGATCGTCTCGGAGCTTCTCCGACGGCATCCAGGCTCCTGTGAGAACGCGGACTCCGCGCACCCTCGCTCGCTCTTCCGCCCAGTCGAGGAGCGTGGGCGACGGATGCCCGCGCACGTCGATCCACGCTCGTGTCTCGTCGAACGCAAGGACGTGGGCATAGGCACCAGGCTCGATGCGCGCGTCGAGCTCGCGGTCGAAGCCTGGAGACGACCACCAGCGTTGGACGAGATCGGCGTCGGTCGGCTCGGGCCAATCCTCGCTGGCGATGCGAGCGATCTCGGGAACGTCCGCCTCCGTTGGAGCGCGGAAGGAGCTCATTCCGCCGGAACGAGGGAGTCCAGCGCGTCCGCGAGGTCCGTGACGCCGGTCAGCGTGACGTTCGGGCGAGGGTCGTCGGGCTCGCCGAGGCGGTTGATCCAGATCGAGGGGATGCCGAGCTCGCTCGCCGGCTGGATGTCGTGGAAGAGGCTCTGCGCGACGTGAACGTGCCCTCTGCGGTCAGCCCCCGTCTGCTCGTAGAACACCTCCCAGTGCCGATGCGATGGCTTGTAGGAGCCGATCTCGCCGGCGACGACCGCGAGCTCGAACGGCACGGCGAGCGCGTCCATGGACGCATCGATCAGGTCGCGATCCGTGTTCGAGAGGATGCCGAGCTTCCAGCCCCGCTGGTGCGCCTCGGTGAGCCCCGGTCGGACGTCGTCGAACACCGGCCAGTCGGGCAGCGAGCGCGCGAGCGCGCTGCCCTCTCCTTCCGGCAGCGTGAGGTGCGTCTCGTCGGCGAGCCGCTCGAGCGCCAGCGTGAGGACCTCCCGATACGAGATCCCGGGGCTCCCGGCCTGAATCTCCGGCTCGATCTCGTGGTAGCGGGCGAGGAGCTCGTCCTCCCGCTCGACGCCGAAGAGCCGCTCCAGCTGACCCCGGATCCCGCCGTTCCAGTCGACGAGGGTCCCGTAGCAGTCGAACGTCGCCCAGCGCTCCACAGCGCAAGCCTAATGTGCCGGCTGTGATCGAGATCCGCCCGCTCGTCGCCGAGGACTGGCCCTCGGTCGAGGCGATCTTCGCCGAGGGCATCGCGGCGCGCAGCGCCACCTTCGAGATCGAGCCGCCGACCTACCCGGAGTTCGACTCGAGCCACCACGCCGGCCACCGTCTCGTCGCCGTCCGTGACGGCCGCGTCGTCGGCTGGGCGGCGCTCGCGCCGACATCGATGCGCGCCTGCTACTCGGGCGTCGCCGAGAGCTCCGTCTACGTCGCAGAGCGCGCTCGCGCGAGCGGGGTCGGCCGCACGCTCATGACCGCTCTCATCGCAGGCGCACGCGAGGACGGGATCTGGTCGATCCGGGCCGGCATGTTCCCGGAGAACACGGCGAGCGTCGCGCTCCACGAGAGCCTCGGGTTTCGCCTCGTCGGCCGCTTCGAGCGGATCGCGCAGCTCGACGGCGTCTGGCGCGACACGATCCTGCTCGAGCTCAGGCTGTAGTGCCGCAACCGACGCACTCGGCGTTCGTCCAGGCAGGACTGCCTCGGCGAATGAACCGTGGCTGGGAGCCTCCTTGACGCTCGCGATCCGAATCTCCACTCGGAGATTCGGACCTGCGCAGTTACGCAGCCCAGCGGCGGAACACGACGCACGCGTTGTGACCGCCGAAGCCGAACGAGTTGTTGACCGCGACCTCGATGTCCTGGCTGCGAGCCTCGTTCGGGATGTAGTCGAGGTCGCACTCGGGATCGGGGTCGTCGTAGTTGATCGTCGGAGGCAAGACCCCGTTCTGCAGGGCGAACGTGCAGAAGATCGCCTCGATCGCACCGGCGGCGCCGAGGCAGTGGCCGGTCGCGCCCTTCGTCGAGGAGACCGGCGTCCGAAAAGCCTTGTCCTCACCGAGCGCGAGCTTGAGTACACGCGTCTCGGCTGCGTCGCCCGACGGCGTCGACGTGCCGTGCGCGTTCACGTAGCCGACCTCCTCCGGCTCGATCCCTGCGTCGGTGAACGCCATGCGCATGGCCCGAGCCGGGTTCGCCCCGGTCGGGTCGGGATCCGAGACGTGGCTCGCGTCGGACGAGACGCCGTAACCGAGGACCTCGGCGTAGATCTTCGCCCCGCGAGCGAGCGCATGCTCGAGCTCCTCGAGGACGAGCATGCCGGACGCCTCGCCCATCACGAACCCGTCGCGTCCCGCGTCGAACGGGCGCGATGCGGCCTGCGGCTCGTCGTTGCGGCGTGAGAGCGCACGCATCGCCGTGAAGCCTGCGATCCCGACGCGTGAGATGGGAGCTTCGGTCCCGCCGCAGAACATGACGTCCGCGCGGTCCAGGCGGATCGCGTCGAGCCCGTCGCCGATCGCCATGTTCGATGCGGCGCAGGCCGTGCACTCGGCGGCGAGCGGGCCCTGCGCGCCGAGCTCCATCGACACCCAGGCCGCGGCCATGTTCGGGATGATCTGGACGATCGCGAAGGGGCTCGTGCGGTCCGGTCCGCGTTCGAGCAGGTTCTGGAAGCAGCTCTCGAAGGCGTAGAGGCCGCCGATACCGGTCGCCACCGCCGCGCCGACGCGTTCGGGGGCCGAGGCGATCGAGAGGCCGCTGTCCGCCTCCGCCATCCGCGCGGCGCAGAGCGCGAGCTGCGAGAACCTGTCCATGCGGCGCGCCTGCTTGCGGTCGATCCAGTCCGTCGGATCGAAGTCCTTCAGCTCGCAGGCGAAGTGGACGTCGTAGTCGGACGTGTCGAAGTGCGTGATCGGCCCCGCCCCGGACTGTCCGGCCACGAGGGTCTCCCAGGACGCCTCGGGGCTGTTGCCGAGCGGGGAGACCATGCCGACGCCCGTGATGACGACTCGACGGCGGCCGTTGTCGGATCCAGCGGCCACCTACATCCCCAATCCGCCGTCCACCAGCAGCACCGCGCCGGTGACGAACGACGCCTCGTCCGAGCAGAGGAAGCGAACCGCGCCCGCGACGTCCTCCGCGTCGCCGAGCCTGCCGAGCGGCGTGTTCTGCAGCATCAGCGACGTCGCCTCCTCGGGGAGCACGTCCGTCAGCTGCGTCTTCACGTACCCCGGCACCACGACGTTGGCCCGGACGTTGCGGCTCCCGAGCTCCTTCGCGAGCGACTTCGTGAACCCGATGATCCCCGCCTTCGACGCCGCGTAGTTCGTCTGGCCCCAGTTGCCGTGGATGCCGACGATCGACGAGATGTTCACCACGGCACCGGAGCGCTTCTTCATCATCCCACGCGCGACCGCGCGGCAGGTGTAGAAGCACGACGCGAGGTTCGTGTCGATGACCGTGCTCCAGTCCTCGTCCGACATGCGGACGAGGAGGCCGTCGCGCGTGACGCCCGCGTTGTTCACGAGGATGTCGATCTCGCCCGCCTCCTCGACGAGCGCCTGCGCGGACGCGGCATCGGACACGTCTGACTGCACTGCCCTGCCCCCGATCTCCGCAGCGAGCGACTCGGCCTCGTCGGCGCCCGTGCGGTACGAGAGCACGACCGACGCCCCGGCGCCGGCGAGCTCGGCCGCGATCGCGCGGCCGATCCCCTTGGACGCGCCGGTGACGAGGGCCGTCCGCCCGTCGAGCGAGCAGAAGGCCTGCGTCACCGCGCGAGGGCTTCCTGCGCGCGCTCCAGGCTCTCGAGCGAGTTCACGGACATCGTCTTCACGCCCCGGTCGATCCGCTTCACGAGGCCGGAGAGGACGTTACCGGGCCCGACCTCGACGAATGTCGTCGCCCCCGACCGGATGAGCTCGGTCGCAGCCTGCGTGAACCGCACCGGTCCGGTGAGCTGGTCGACGAGGAGCGAGGCGACCTTCTGTGCCGGTTCGATCTTGGCGGTCACCGTCGACATGAACGGCGAGAGCGGCTCGTGAAACTTCACTCGTTCGAGCGCCGGACGCAGCCGATCCGCCGCCCGTGCGACGAGGGGGCTGTGGAACGCACCGGAGACCTTGAGGATCACGGCTCGTCGGGCGCCGAGGCTGGCAGCCTCGGCGCAACACTCCTCGACCGCCTCGTGTTCCCCGGAGACGACGATCTGTCCCGGGCAGTTGTAGTTCGCAGGCCACACGCCGACGATCCGCCGACAGAGCTTCTCGACCTCCTCGTCCGCAAGGCCGAGGATCGCCGCCATGGCACCAGGACGCTGCCGCGCCGCCTCGGCCATCGCCAGGCCGCGCTCGCGGACGAGGCCGATCGCCGTGCCCGTCTCGAGCGAGCCGGCCGCCGCAAGGGCGGCGAACTCGCCGACCGAGTGGCCGACGACGACGTCCGGCTCGAGGCCGCGGTCGCGCATCGCGGCGAGAATCGCCAGGCTCGTCGCGACGAGAGCCGGCTGCTGCACCTCCGTGTCGACCAGCTGCTCGAGCGGCGTTGCGAAGCACAGCTCCTCCAGATCGAGCCCGGTCGCTTCCGATCCGATCCTGTACACGTCGCGTGCCGCGGGGAACGCCTCGGCGATCTCGCGGCCCATTCCTTCCTCGAGCGACCCCTGTCCGGGGAAGCAGAACGCGACCTTGCTCATGACTGCCTCCCGTTCGTCCATTCGATGAGGGCCGAGCCCCACGTGAGACCTGCGCCCATGCCCGTGAGCAGCACCAGTTTGCCGTCCTGCAGGAGTCCGTCGGCCCGCGCGTCGGCGAGCGCGAGCGGGATGGACCCGGAGGACGTATTTCCGTATCGATCGACGTTCACGATGGTCTTCTCGGCGGGGATCCCGAGCTTAGCCGTCGCGTAGTCGATGATCCGCTTGTTGGCCTGGTGCGGGACGTAGACGTCGACGTCGTCCACGGTCTTGCCGCACTCGGCCAGCACCTCGTTCGCGGAGGAGACCATCACCCTCGTCGCGAACTTGAACACCTCGCGGCCGTTCATCTTCACGAACGAGTCGGGGTCGTCGAAGTGCCGCGAGCCCGAGCCCGGATACCAGAGGAACTCGCCGCCGCCCCCGTCCGCACCGAGCTCGAACCCCATGAAGCCTCCCTTCTCGACCGGCTCCATGACGACGGCCCCCGCGCCGTCGCCGAACAGAACGAGCGTCGAGCGGTCCTCCCAGTCGAGGATCTTCGAGAGCACGTCGCCGCCCACGACCAGTGCGCGTCGCGACAGGCCGGACGCGAGCATTCCGTACGCCTGCGCGATGGCGTAGACGAAGCCGGTGCACCCGGCGAGCAGGTCGTACGCGGCAGCGCGAGGCATCCCGAGGGCGTCCGCGAGCAGCGCCGATGACGTCGGGAACATCATGTCCGGCGTCACCGTCGCGCAGACGAGCAGGTCGATGTCCTCGGCTGCGACGCCCGCGTCCTCGAGCGCGGCACGTGCGGCAGGGAGTGCGACGTCGGTCAGCGCCTCGTCGTCGGACGCGATTCGCCGCTCGCGGATACCCGTGCGCTCGCGGATCCACTCGTCCGACGTCTCCACGATCTGGGCGAGCTCGTCGTTCGTCATCACCTTGTCCGGCACGTGCACGCCGAGCCCCGTGATGCCGATCCTGACTCCTTGGGCCGCGCCGAGCATCCCTACCTCTCCACCGCGAACGTCAAGGTGCCGCGCGCGGCGAGCTCGTCACCGACGTGCGCCGTCGCCTTGCCGCGGCCGATCGGACCGCGAATCGTGTCGATCTCGCAGGTGAGCGTCAGAACATCGGAGGGCTCGACGATGCGCTTGAAGCGGCAGTCGTCGATGCCCGCGAAGAACGCGATCTTCCCCCGGTTCTCCTCCTCGACGAGAACGGCGATCGCACCGGTTTGCGCCATCGCCTCCACGATCAGCACGCCGGGCATGACGGCACGCTCCGGAAAGTGCCCAGGAAACCACCAGTCGTCGGCGCTCACCGCCCTCCGGGCGACGACACGGCGCCCCGGCTCGAGCTCCGTCACCTCGTCGATGAGGAGGAACGGGTCGCGATGGGGAAGGATCGACTCGATCACGTCCTTCCCGAAGGGGACGTCGGGCGGCTGCACGCGGCGAGTCTACTGACCGGGTCTGGCGGCTAATCGCGGCTGCGGATGCGAACGACCGGCCCGCTGGCGTTGCCGGCCGGGTCCCACGCCACGACTCTCACCCTCGCCGCCGGCCCCGACCACGGGATCCGCACCGTCCCGGCCTTCTTCACCTCTCGGCGAAGCGAGCGCCCGTCGATCAGGAGCGTCAGAACCGACGGCTCGCTGACGAAAACGCGAAGCGCCTTGCCCGGAAGGATCCGGACACGCGGCGCGACGGTGTCGGACCCGAAGGGCACGGCGTACGAGATCGTCCCGGTCGCACCCGCCGCCTCGACGACAGCACGGTAGTCGCCGTCACGGAGGGTTCCGGTGGCCCGAGAGCCGTCCCAGACGAAAGCCTGCGTTCCGATCCCGAACCCGCCCACGAGTGGGCTCGCCACCCAGCTTCCGTCCGTTCGCTGGACCCGGATCCGGACGTCGGCTGGTGCCGCGAGCGCGAACGCCAGTTTCAGCCTGTCCTTTCGGCCGTCGCCGTTCGGCGAGAACGCGGCCGGAGTGACGGCGACGAGCCCGAGCGTTCGGTTGATGCTCAACGGCACGACCTTCTGTACGGAGACGCCCGCAGCCGTCCGAGCGGTGACTACGACGTTGTAGTCGCCGTCCGCGAGTGCGGCGCCGTCGATCGTCACCGTGTGCTGGCCGGCCTTCGTCCAGACGCGGTCGACGGGCGTCGCGAGGATCCCGCCCACGAGGTCGGTCATCTCCACGGAGACGTTCGCGGCCGTGCTGATGCCGTACGTGAGCATCGCGACGTCCGCCTGGCCGTCGTCGTTGGGGCTGATCGCCTCCGGCTCCGCAACGGCGGTCTCGATCGCGAGAGGCGCGGAGCCGCCGCCGGCCCTCAGGATCCCGGTTGCCGGCAGCGCCGCGGCCGCGCTCACCGTCCACGTGTAGGAGCCGGACGGCGCACCACCCGAGTCCCATGTCCAGTCGACGCTGGTGCCGACCCCGGAGCCTCGAGCGACCTCGGCGCCCGCGGCCGACGAGATCGTCGTCGTCCAGGGCTGAGGCGCCGAGAGGCGAGCGCGAACGCGGATCGCCGTTCCGCTCAGCTCCGCCTTGGGGTCGAAGATCTTCAGGCCGCCGATCGCGCGGGCCGCCGCGGCGATCGAGCCGCGCTTCGCGTACAACGCGTTCCCCGGGCACTCGGTGAACCCCGTGTCGCGGTGACCGGACACGGCGGACAGGAGCACGGGAACTCCGTTCGCATACCTCTCGCTGCCGCCCGAGATGACGTTGACGAACGAGGTCGGGTCGACGTGCGCGAGATCGAGCCGCCACGCCACGAGCTTCGCGATCGCGTCGAGCGCGGCTTGCGACGGCTTGGTCGATCCGTAGGTCCCGAGCAGCGCGATTCCCACCGAGCCCGTGTTGAACCCGAGCGCATGTGCACCGATCACGTTCCGGTCGATCCCTCCGTACCGCCCCTCGTAGATCGTCCCGAAGCGATCGACGAGGAAGTTGTAACCGATGTCGTTCCAGCCGTTTCCCTGCACGTGGTAGAGCTGGATGCCCTTCACGATCGCTGCCGCCTCCGAGCGCGAGTAGTCGTTGCGGCCCGCTGTGTGGTGGATCACGGCGAAGCGGACGGCGGGCGCGTAGCTGGGCGGGCCACGCCGAATCCTCTCGTCGGCGCCCCACGAGAGCCTCGGGACGATCGCCGGTGCTCCGGCCGCGGCCGGGACCCTCAGCGGGATCTTCACGTCCGGGCTCCAGACGAGTTGCGCGCGGACGGCGGACACGTTCCCGTGGACTCGAACCTGGAGGTCGTCGGACACCCCGACCCACCACGGGCTCCCGAGCTGCCAGCCGCCACGGCGTCGCTCGACCGAGCCGGCGTCGGGGCCGTCCTCGCCCTCCGGCGCCGCGCGGCGCCAGGTACTCCAGCGGCCGCCCGCTGCTCTCGCGCGCAGCTCGACGGACCCTGATCCCCGCCACGAGATACCTGCGAGCGTGAACCGCGAGACGCGGGACGTCGGCTCGAAGCGGTCCGCGCCGACGCGGTGGAGCTCGATGCCGGTAGAGCTCGCGGCACTCGAGCCGAAGGCGACCGGAACGACCGTGAGGCCGGAGAGGACGACGGTGATGAGAACGAGAGCTCGGCGCACGGGACTCCAGGGTGATCGCTTCCGGCTTCGCGAGCAAGAGCGGAGAACCTCCGCAGATAGAATCCTTACACCGATGCCGAGGGGCGTTTTGCGGGGGTTTCCTGTCGTCCTGCTCGCCGCCGCAGCGCTGGCGATCGCGTCCGGCGCGGCGGCGCAGAGCGACGGCCCGAAGGTGCTCGCGGTCCACCTCGACAACGACATCAACCCGGTCACCCAGGAGTACGTCGAGAGCTCCGTTACGCGAGCCGAGGACGACGGGTACGCCGCGATGGTGCTCGTCCTCGACACGCCCGGCGGCCTCGGCTCGTCGATGCGCGGCATCGTGAAGCGCTTTCTGTCGGCGACCGTCCCGGTGGTGGTGTACGTCTCGCCGCCCGGATCGTCCGCGGACTCCGCAGGAGCCGTGATCACGATGGCGGCGGACCTCGCAGCGATGGCGCCGCAGACGAACATCGGCTCGTCGACGCCGATCTCGCTGAACGGCCAGGACATCTCGAAGGACCTCCGGCGCAAGATCGTGAACGACGCGACTGCGTACGTCGGCGAGCTCGCGCGCGAGCACGGGCGCAACGGCGCCGCCGCCGAGAAGATGGTCACGCGGGCATCGAACTACGGCGCGCGCGAGGCGAAGCGCATCGGGCTCGTCGAGGCGGTCGCACCGACGCTTCCGGTACTCCTCCGGGAGATCGACGGCGAGAAGACTGTCCCGAAGGGCTTCGTCCTGCACACGGCGGGCGCGCAGATCGACGACGTCGAGATGAGCTTCTGGCAGCGCGCGCGGGACTTCCTCGTCGACCCGAACCTGATCGCGCTCATGCTGTCGATCGGCCTCATCGGCATCGTCGTCGAGCTCTGGAACCCCGGGCTCATCTTCCCCGGAACGGTCGGCGCGATCTCGCTGATCCTCGGCCTGTACGGGCTCCAGGTGCTGCCGGTCTCGATCGCCGGCCTCTTCCTCATGCTGCTCGCAGCGGGTTTCTTCGTCGCGGAGGCGTTCGTGCCGTCCCACGGCGCCCTGACCGTCGCGGGCGCGATCACCTTCGTGCTGGGCGTTCTCATGCTCTTCGACCCGGCGGGTGACGCGTACCAGGTCTCGCTGCCCGTGGCTCTCGCGATCGCGGGCACGCTCACCGTGCTGCTCGGGTTCGCGATCGTGAAGGTCGTGCGCATCCGCCGGCTCCCTCCTGCGGTCGGCGCGTCGCCGCTCCTCGGAGGTGAGGCCGTCGTGCGTCGCAGCGACACGGTCTTCCTGAACGGCGAGCTCTGGCGTGCGCATACGGCCGACGGGTCGCCGCTCGTGCCCGGTGATCTCGTCCGCGTCGAAGACGTCGGGGACGACCTCAGGCTGCTCGTAGGATCCACTCCACACCCGACCGAGGAGGACACCGCATGAGCGTCGCACTCATCGCCTTCGCCGTCGTCGTCGCGATCCTGCTCCTGCTCCTCTTCCTCGCGGTCAAGATCACGCGGGAGTACGAGCGGGGCGTGATCTTCCGCTTCGGCCGACTGCTGCCCCAGCCGAAGGGGCCGGGGATCTTCCTGATCATCCCCTTCGTCGACCAGATGGTGCGCGTCGACCTGCGCACGGTGACGCTGAACGTCCCCCCGCAGGAGGTCATCACGAAGGACAACGTTCCGGTTCGCGTCAACGCGGTCGCGTACTTCCGCATCGTCGACCCGAACAACGCGATCACGCAGGTCGAGAACTACATGGTCGCGACCTCCCAGATCGCGCAGACGACCCTGCGCTCGGTCCTCGGCCAGCACGTCCTCGACGAGCTGCTCTCCGAGCGCGACAAGATCAACGCGATCCTGCAGAACATCATCGACGAGGCCACCTCACCCTGGGGCATCAAGGTCTCCGTCGTCGAGGTGAAAGACGTGGAGATCCCCTCGGGGATGCAGCGGGCGATGGCGCGTCAGGCGGAAGCCGAGCGCGAGCGGCGGGCAAAGGTCATCTCGGCCGAGGGCGAGTTCCAGGCCTCCGAGCGTCTGAAGGACGCCGCGGCGGTCATGGCCCAGCAGCCGATCACGGTCCAGCTCCGTTACCTGCAGACCCTGCTCGAGATCGGCGCAGCGAACAACTCCACGATCGTGTTCCCCATCCCGATCGACCTCCTGACGGCGCTCGCGCACGCCGCCGGGCGCGATCCGGATCAGCCGGCCTGAGGCTCGGGCTCGTCGGGCGGCGGCTCGACGTCGGTCACGGGCTCTTCGGACACGTCCGAGCCGACGACCGGAGCGAGTGTCGCGACCTGCTCGCCCTCGCGCAGGCGCATCACGATGACGCCCTGCGTCGCACGCCCGGCACGTCGGATGCCGTCCACAGGGATTCGGATGACCGTCCCACCGTCCGAGATGAGCATGACCTGATAGCCGTCGCGGACGATCCGCGCGCCCACGAGATGGCCCTTGCCCTCGACGAGCTGCGCGGTCTTCACGCCCATCGTGCCGCGGCCCTTCACCGGGTAGTCGCCGACCCTCGTGCGCTTGCCGTAGCCGTTCTCCGTGACGACGAGCAGGTCGGCGTCGTCGACGGCGATGTCGACCTCGATCACCTCGTCGTCCCCTCGGAGCTTCATCCCGGCCACCCCGGACGTGTCGCGTCCCATCGAGCGCACCTGCCTGCCGTGGAAGCGCACGGCCTGGCCGAGCCGCGAGACCATGAGGACGTCGTCGGACTCCTCCGCGAGGCGGACGCCGACGAGCTGGTCGTCCTCGCGCAGCTTGATCGCGATGATGCCGTCTGCCTTGAGAGGCGTGTTGTAGGACGCGAACTCGGTCTTCTTCACCATGCCCTTGCGCGTCGCGAAGAGGAGGTACTTCGCCTCCTCGAAGTTCCGCGTCGCGATCACGGCCTGGACGAGCTCGTCCTGGCGGAAGGGGAGGAGATTGACGATCGCGCGGCCCTTCGACTGGCGCGACCCGAGCGGGAGCTCGTGCACTTTCAGCCGGTAGACCTTGCCCACGGTCGTGAAGAAGAGGATGTAGTCGTGTGTCGACGCGACGAAGAGGTGCTCGATGTAGTCCTCGTCCTTCAGATCCATGCCCATCACGCCGATCCCACCACGCCGCTGCTCGCGGTACGAGGTGACCGGTAGGCGCTTGATGTAGCCGGACTTGGTGATGGCGATCACCATGTCCTCCTCGGCGATCATGTCCTCGAGCTCGAGCTCCGACTCGGCGGCGACGATCTCGGTGCGCCGCTCGTCGGACTTGCCGTAGATCTCCTTCAGCTCCAGGATCTCGTCGCGCACGGCGGCATCCACGAGCGCGGGATCGCCGAGGAGCGC
>DASUFC010000092.1:0-30312 GCA_036274755.1 Gaiellaceae bacterium | reverse complement strand
GCCGTCGAAGCCGTAGATGGTCCGGTCGTACGCCGCGACGTACAGGCGCCGGCCGAGGAGCGCAGGGCTCGACGCGATCTTCGTGTCGACCTGGTAGCTCCATACGAGGTGCCTCCCGGGGCCGAGCTTCATCGCGTAGATCGTGGAGTCGCTCCGATCACGGAAGGCGGCGAAGAACAGCCGGTCCGCGACGACCGCCGGGCTCGACTCGACGTTCCCCGCGCCGAAGTGCCAGAGGATCCGGCCGGTCTCGAGCCCGAGGGCGACGACACCGCCGGTTCCGTCCTTCTCCCTTCCGCACGGCGCCGGCCCCGCCCAGCCGACGTAGACGATGCCCGCGCGCACGGCCGGAGACGATGCGATGCAGCCGTGCAGCTCCGTCGACCAGACGATCCCGCCGTCGCGGGCCCGTGCCGCGACGACACGGCCGTCGTGCGTCCCGAAGACGATGCGGCCCTGCGCGACTGCAGGCGGCATCTCGATCAAGCTCTCGCCGGGAATCGTCTGCCGGACTCGGAAGGGGGGCCGCAGGGCCGAAGCGACGTAGCGTGCTCGCGCAGGCGACCCGCCGAACATCGGCCAGCTCGCGTCCGGATGCGCGCGCCGAGTGGCCGCAAGCGCCTCGGCCGGTGTCGCGAGGCCGCGCGCGAACGGCCCGAGCCTGGGCGTTCTGAGCGGCGTGAGGCTCAGCAGTGACCACAGCAGCACTCCGAGGAGCCCGGCGAGGGCGACGCCGACCCACGCGGCCCTGGCGGACCGCAACTTTCCCACCACGTCCAGGAGACTAGTCGGTCAGGCAGGGATCTCCGCCGCGGTCCGGGCGACGGCATCGAGCCGCGCGATCCACGGTGTCACCCTGAGCTCCTCGAAGATCGAGCGCGCCTCGTCGAGCAGCGCCGACGCGCCCGTCAGCTCGCCGTGCTCGAGCAGCGTGACGGCGAGCCAGAAGCGGAGCCCGTACTCGCGAAAAGCTGCGGCCGCGGCCTTGAATGTCTCTCCGTCGCCGTTCATCCGTGCGCGGAAGCGCTGCGCCTGCGCTTCCAGGAACGGCGCACGCACGCCCGGCGGGAGCTCCTCCACGCGTCGCAGCATCTCGTCGGCTCGCTCGGTGTCGCCGAGAGCGAGCGCGGACTCGACACTCCAGACGAGCCCTTGCTTGACGGCCTGGGGCACGTCCGGCGCCTCCATTCCGATCGAGCCGGCGGTGAGCGCATCCTCGTACGCGCCTTCGGCGTAGAGCACCGCGGAGCGGCCGGCGGCGTGGATGACCCGATCCTGCACGGAGATGTCGGTCGCCATGTAACCGAACTGCTCGAGGAGATCGCGTGCGGGTAGGGGTTCGCCTCGGTGGAGGAAGATCTCGAGGACTCCTGTCAGGACGCTCGCATTGGAGGCGCTCGCCCGGAGCTGCTCGTCCGGAAGCTCGAAGAAGATCGCGAGTGCCTCGTCCCACCGCCCCGTCATCGCCAACATGTACGTCGTCTCGGTCAGGATGTAGAGCTCGGATCCCCGTTGACCCATGCGCCGTGCGATCGGGAGAGCTTCCGTCAGCGACTCGAGTGCCTCGTCGTAGCGGTCGCCGGCCATACAGGCGTCCGAGAGATTGCCGTAGGCGGTTGAGATGCTGTTGGAAGGCAGGTCGTTCTCGAGTGCGTAGCGCAGCACATGGCGCTGGTACGCCAGCTCCTCTTCGGGACGGCCGGCGAGCCGGGCGAGCATCGCCTTCGTCGTGAGCGCCCGACCGAGCGTTTGGGTCAATCGCATTGCCTCGGCGTGCGTCAGCGCGAACTCGGTCGGCTCGACCGCGCGTGCTGCGTCCCCGGTGATGGCGTACGCCTGTCCCAGCCGCGACGCGAGGTCTACGACATCCCCGTCGGGCTCGTCGCCCGAGACACCGGCGAATGCCTCCTCCATGCGTCTCAGACCCTGCTCGCCACGACCCGTGATCGACTCGATGAGCCCGAGGCGTCCGGAGACACGGGCGGCCTGGTGCGCGTCACCCGCGTCGGACAAGAGCTCGATCGCCTCGAGGTAGGCGCGCTCGGCGGCTTCCCATGCGATGTTGGCCTGCGCCCAGCTGCCAGCCCGCTCGAGCAGGAGTGCCCGTTCGACAGGATCGTCCGAGAGGCTCGCCGCCTGGCTGAGCGAACGATAGGCCTCGCCCGAGGCGCCGAGCGACCCCGCTCGGTCTCCGGCCTGGGCGAGCAGGACACAGGCCTTGGCCTTGATCTCGGCCGCGTCGTCGCCGTCGGGCTGGGCCTCGTAGGCGGCGAGATAGTGGGAGGCAACGACCTCGACGACCTCTTGCTCGCTGGTACCGAAGCTCGACTCGAGCTGCGCCGCGGCAGCGAGGTGCCGGGTCTTGCGATCGCGGCGCGCGAGCGTCTCGTAGGCGACGCGGCGCACGAGATCCTGGAGGAAACCGTACTGGCCGCGCTCCGGCGATCTCGGGTCGGCCTGCACCCCGAGGACCTCTTTCCGCACGAGGCCGGTGAGCAGGGGGTCGAGCTCCGCGTCGGATAGCGCGGACAACGATCCGAGCGACTCCTTCGTGAACGTCTTTCCGAGAACGGATGCGTCCTGGAGAAGGCCGCGCTCGTCGGCCCCGAGGCCGTCCAGTCGCGCTGAGATCAGGCCTTGCAGCGTCTCGGGCACCTCGAGCTCGGCGATCTCGCCGGTTGGCGCATAGACGCCGTCGCGTTCGGCGAGCAGGCCGCGGTCGAGCAGCATCCGCACGGTCTCGACGGCGTACAGGGGCACGCCCTCCGAGCGCGCGAGAATTCGATCGCGGAGCTCCTCCGGTAGGCCGGGCACGAAGCCGTCGAGAAGCTGGGTCATCGCCTGCTCGGACAGCGGCGCGAGCGAGAGGTTCGTCTGGTGCGATCCGTGCCCGAACTCGGGATGCCTGCCGAGGAGCTCCGGGCGGGCGAGGCAGAGGACGAAGATCGGGCGCGTTCGCGACCACTCGAGGAGATGTCCGATGAACGCGACGAGCGCGGCATCGGCCCACTGCAGGTCCTCGAACAGCAGCGCCACCGGCCCCTGGTCGGCCATGCGCTCGAAGAAGAGCCTCCAGGCGCCGAACAGCTCCTCGCGGGGCAGCGGGGGCCCGTCCTCGAGGCCGAGCAACTGGAGCATCCTCGGCTCGACGAATGCCCGTTCGTCGTCGTCCGCGACGAAGTTGGCGACCGAGTTGCGGAGCTTCGTCGTCGCCGAGCCCGGGTCCTCGCCTTCCAGGATGTCGGCGCGCATCCGCACCATCTCGGCCAGCGCCCAGAACGCGACACCCTCGCCGTAGGCGAGGCAGCGGCCGCGGTGCCACCAGACGCCCTCCTCGAGGCCGTCCATGTACTTGAAGAACTCCCAGCCGAGACGTGACTTACCGATACCGGCGATGCCGGTGACCGAGACGAGGTGCGCGCGCTGCTCGTCCGCCGACGCGTGGAAGAGCTCTTTGACGAGGCGGAGCTCGCGGTCACGGCCGACGAACGGCGGCTCGAGCCCGGCGGACTTGAGCGCCCCACCCCTTCCCGCGGTCACGCGAAGCGCGCGCCACAGCGGGACAGGCTCGTCCTTCCCCTTCAGCTCGTGTGTTCCCGCGGAGGAGTACGCGATAGACGCCTCCGACGCCCGCCGCGTGGCCTCGCCGACGAACACGGTGCCCGCTTCGGCCGCCGACTGGATCCTCGACGCCGTGTTCACGAGGTCGCCCGCGACCATGCCCTGTCCCTCTGCGCCGAGTGTCACGGCCGCCTCGCCGGTGAGGACACCCGCGCGCGCCGCGAGCTTCGGCGCACCCACCTCGTCTCCGAGCGCCGATACTGCGGCAACGAGATCGAGTGCGGCACGCACCGCGCGCTCGGCGTCGTCCTCGGTTGCCGTCGGGGTGCCCCAGACTGCCATCACCGCGTCGCCGATGAACTTCTCGACCGTGCCTCCATACAGCTCGATCAACCTCTTGCAGGTCTCGAAGTAGCGCGAGAGCAGCTCTCGCACCTCCTCGGGATCACGGCTCTCCGCGAGTGTCGTGAAGCCGACGAGGTCGGCGAAGAGAACGGAGACGAGGCGGCGCTCGGCGGCTGGGCTCGAGGCAGCTGGGCTCGATGAGGCGCTGGGCGCAGGCCGAGCGCTTGCAGTGAGCGCGGTGCCGCACTCGCCGCAGAACTTCATCGCCGGCGGGTTCGCGGTTCCGCAGCTGGCGCACGTTCGAGAGAGCGCGTTCCCGCACTCCCCGCAGAACTTTCTGGTCGCCTCGTTCTCCGAGCCGCACGAGACGCACGTGACGACGTCGGCCACGTATGCACTCTATTCCGGTCGGATCGGCACCTCAATCGCGTGCGGATACGCTCCGCCGGGCATGCTGGAGACCGCGACGACGTCTGACGAGCTGTCGCCCTCGCGCGCTTGGTGGCTACGCGTCCCGGCGACCCTGCTGAGCCCGCGCGCGGTGTTCTTCGCGCTCCGCGAGGAGGACGACGAGGACGTGGCGGCGCGCTCGGAGCCGCTGTTGCTCGTCATCTGGCTCGCCGGGATCGCGTCCGTGCTCGCCACGCCGACCGCGTCCGGGCTGCTCGACGACCCGGACTACGACTCGCTGCTGGTCGCGATCTGGGCCTTCATCGCGGGCGGGCTGTACGGATTCGTCGGCTACTTCGTGATCGGGCTCGCGCTGCTCTTCGGCATGCGGCTGCTCGGCAGCCTCGGGAGCTTCCGACGGGCGCGGCAGGTCGTCGGCTTCGCACTCGTGCCGCTCGCGGTGTCGCTGCTGATCGTCCTGCCGCTGCGCCTGGCCGTCTACGGCGGGGACACGTTCCGGGCGGGCGGGGCGGACGAGGGCGCGGGCGAGGACGTCCTTCTCGTCGTCGAGCTCGCATTCGCCGCGTGGTCGCTCGTGCTGCTCGTCCTCGGCACGCGCGTCGTCCACGGCTGGACCTGGGCCCGTGCCTTCGTGGCGGTGAGCGGCGCCGCGGCGCTCTTAGCCGCGGCGCTCGGCGTGTTCCTGATGATCTGACGCGCTCGCCTCGAAGACCGCCAGCTCGTCCGCGGGCATCGCGTACGTGTGCTGCTCCTCCGGGAAGCGGCGCTCGCGCACGTCGTCGGCGTATGCCGAGAGCGCCTCGCGGATGGCCGTTCCTATCTCCGCATAGCGTTTCACGAAGCGGGCGGCCCGGCCCTCGTACAGCCCGAGGATGTCATGCCAGACGAGGACCTGCCCGTCGCAGTACGCCCCGGCGCCGATCCCGATCGTGGGGATCGTCAGGTCTCGCGTGATGCGCCCCGCGACCGGCGCCGGCACCGCCTCCAACACGACCGCGAAGCAACCGGCCGCCTCGAGCGAGCGCGCGTCGTCGTAGAGCTGCAGCGCCTTCTCCGCGGACCGTCCCTGCGCCTTGTAGCCGCCGAGCATGGTCGCGGACTGCGGCGTGAGGCCCAGGTGGCCCATCACCGGGATGCCTGCGTCGACGATCGCGCGCACGCGGGAGAGCATCGCGCCCGCGCCCTCGAGCTTGACGGCGTCGGCTCCCGCCTCTTTGACGAACCGAATCGCGTTCTCGATGGCGGACGCGTCCGAGACCTGGAATGAGCCGAACGGCATGTCGGCGATCACGAGCGGACGGCGCGCGCCGCGCGTCACGGCCCGCGTCAGGATGAGCATCTCCTCCATCGAGGCCGGGACGGTCGAGTCGTGGCCGAGGACCGTCATCGCGGCGGAGTCGCCGACGAGCACGAGGTCGGCGCCGGCCTCGTCCGCGAGCCGCCCGCCGGGCGCGTCGTAGGCCGTGACCATCACGATCGGTTGGCGCCGTGCCTTCATCTCCGGGAGCTCGGTGATCGGGAGCTTGCCGGGTGCGGGCGTCGCAGGGGCAGGCTTCTGGGGACGGATGCTCATCAGTTCTCTCCTTCGAGTGGGACGTTGTCGATGAGGCGGGTCGAGCCGACGCGCACCGCGCCGACGAGGGTCGGTGGATCGAAGTCGGCGACTTCGACGTAGTCGACCTCGATGTCCGGCGTGCGCTCGAGCACGGCGAGCGCGGCATCGCGGTCGCGCGTCTGGAGCGCTCTCGAGAGAGCGAGCGCTCGTGCCCGCTCGTCCACCGAGAGCAGCACGTTCCTCGACGAGAGCGCGAGGCCGTCGACGTCGCGTACGACGGGCACGACCCGGAGCTCGATGTCGAGCGCGAGGTCGCGAATGAGCCTGCGCACGACCTCGACCTGCTGCGCGTCCTTCTGGCCGAAGTACGCATGGGTCGGCCGGACGATCGTGAACAGCTTGAGGACAACGGTCGCGACGCCGCGGAAGTGCCCCGCGCGGAACCGTCCTTCGAGCTCCGCTCCGAGCTCGGACACCTCGACCCAGGTCTGGAAACCCTCCGGGTACATCTCGTCTCCGGACGGCGCGAACACGAGGTCGACGCCTGCCGCTCGCGCGAGCTCGAGGTCGCGCTCCTCGTCGCGCGGGTACCGAGCGAGATCGGCGTTATCCGCGAACTGGGCTGGGTTGACGAACAGGCTCATCACGACCGTGTCGCACTCGGTGCGCGCGGCGTGGAGCAGAGCGAGATGCCCCTCGTGCAGCGATCCCATCGTCGGCACGAGCGCGACCGAGCCGGTGCGGTGCGGCTCGAGGTCTCGGCGCACCTCGGCGATCGTGCGGACGACGTTCATACGGGAACCTCGGCGGGATCGCGCCCCGCGATCCGCGCAGTCTCCTCGGCGAGCACCCGGTAGAGCTCTTCGAGCTCTGGCCGCTCGGCACGGATGACGGCGAGATGCCTCTCGACCGTCGCCCAGTCGCCGCGCGCGATCGGGCCGGTGAGCTCGAAGCCCGAGTCGAGCACGCCGCGAACGAGCGGGTCGAGCGCCTCGGGAGGCGCTCCGGCCGCGTCGAGGAGGGAGCCGGCCGCCCTGCGCAGCGTCACGAGGTAGTTCGAGGCCATCGCTGCGCCTGCGTGGTACGCGCCCCTTGCGTCGTCGGCGAGGTCGAAGGGCCGCAATCCCAGGGTCTCGGCGAGCCACCGGCCTGCGGTGCGCGCCTCGTCGGACTCGGCGGTCACGGCGCCCCACGCGCTGTCGAGCTGCTCCGGCCCGCGTGCCTTCGAGAACGACTGCAGAGGGTGCAGCGAGAAGCGCCTCGCGTGCGGGTCGAGAGCGTTGAGAGGCGTCCCTCCGCTCACGTGCGCGACCCACGGTCCGAGCTCGATCCCCGGCGCGACCTCGGCGATCGCGCGATCGGGGACGCAGAGGAGGACGAGATCGGGGTCGTCTCGATCGAGCGCGATCCCGCGCTCGCGGAGACGCGCGCTCACCGCCGATCCCACGCGGCCGCTCGCGCCGACGATTCGAATGCTCTCGATCATTCCGTGGCTCCAGTTCTCGTGCGAGATACCGGGCAGGGGAAGTGTGCCCTGCGGGGCTACGTCTCGGCAAGACGCAGCTCGAGATGTGCGCGCACCGAGGGCCACTCGTCGTCCGTGACGCTGAACCAGGCGCTGTCGCGGTTCTCGTCGCCGCGGACGAGCATGTGCTTGCGGTGGATTCCCTCGAACACGGCGCCGAGCGCGAGCAGAGCGCCGCGCGAGCGCTCGTTCGCGGCGTCCGTCTTGAACTCGACCCGCCTGCAGCCCCACGTCTCGAAGGCATGCCGGAGCTGCAGGAGCTTCGCTTCGACGTTCGCACCGCCGCTCCAGGCGGACGGGTGCAGCCACGTCCAGCCGATCTCGACCGAGCGGTGCTCGGGGCGGAGCGCGAGGAAGCGGGTCGACCCGACCACCGCGCCGCCGCGGAGGTCGCGTGTCACGAGCGGGAGCTGCGCGCCGATTTCGGCCTGCTCGTGCATGTCCTCCACGAACGCGCTCCACTGGTCGGGCGTCTCGGGCTGCGTGATGGGAAGCCAACGCCACGTCCGCGGGTCGCGCGACGCGAGCCAGAGCTCGGGTGCATGGTCGTCCCGCAGCGGCTCGAGCCGGACGATGCGGCCCTCGAGCGTCGGGACGGTCCACCGCTCCACCGCACGCGACAGTACACTCGCGCCGTGCCGATCTACGAGTACGCGTGTATGGAGTGCGAGTCGCACTTCGAGGAGCTCGTCCGCTCGACCGACCAGGCGGTCACGTGCCCCGAGTGCGGGGCCGCGAAGGTGCTGAAGCAGCTGTCGAGCTTCGCCGTGCACGGCGCCGCGTCGAAGCCTGCGTTCAGCGGGCCGTCCGGCGGTGGCGGCGGTTGCTGCGGCGGCTCCTGCGGCTGCGGCCACTGACGAGCCCGAGCGCCTCACGAGGCGTCTGAGGTCGCCGCGCGGAGCTATCCGCGCGGCACCGTAGACTGGCCTTCCGATGGATGCGGTCGAGCGTGCCGCCGCTCTTCGAGCGCATGCGGAGGACACCGCGACGTGCACGCGCTGCGCGCTCGCCTCGGGCCGCACGCAGGTGGTCTTCGGCTCGGGCAGCCCGAACGCCGAGCTCATGTTCGTGGGGGAGGCGCCCGGGTTTCACGAGGACCAGCAGGGTGTCCCCTTCGTCGGCCAGGCGGGGAAGTTGCTCGACACACTGCTCGGTGGAATCGGGCTCACGCGCGCGGACGTGTTCGTGGCGAACGTCCTCAAGTGCCGCCCGCCGGGGAACCGCGACCCGCTCCCGGAGGAGATCTCGGCGTGCGAGCCCCACCTCTTCCGGCAGATCGAGCTGATCCAGCCCACCCTCGTCGCGACGCTCGGGAACTTCGCGACGAAGCTCCTGTCGGGCAAACCGGCAGGAATCACGCGTGTTCACGGCCACGAGCAGGAAGTGACGCTCGGCACGCGCACGGTGCTCCTCTATCCGCTCTTCCACCCGGCAGCCGCGCTCTACACGCCTTCGATGCTGAAGGTCCTCGAGCAGGACTTCTCGCGGATCCCCGAGCTCCTCGACCGCGTCCTCGACGAGCCGGCCGCGCCCGAGCCGGCATCCCCCGTGGAGGAGCCGGAGCCCCAGTCCGTTCAGCTCGGCCTCTTCTGACCTCCGTGCACATCGCGTTCGCGACCGGCTCGGCGAGCGAGACGGAGCGCATCGCGGCCGTGCTCGCGATCCGTCTCGCGGCGGGAGACGTCATCACGGTGTCGGGCGAGCTCGGCGCGGGCAAGACGACCTTCGTGCGCGGCGCCTGTCGTGCCCGCGGTGTCATGGCTCCCGTGACGAGCCCGACCTTCACCATCGGCCACCGCTACGTGGGTGGCGACGTCGACATCTCCCACCTCGACCTGTACCGCTTCACCGGCGTGTCGGCCGCGGAGTGGGCCGATCTGGAGCCGTACTTCGAGGACGCTCTCGTCTTCGTGGAGTGGCCGGAGGCCGGCGCGGCGTCCCTGCCCGAGATCAGGGTCGCCGTCACGCTCGAGCACGCCGGAGGAGACGAGCGTCGGATCGTCCTCGCGTCGTCCGACGAGGCGCTGCTACAAGGCGTCCTCTGATGCTCGTGCTCGCCTTCGACACCGCGACCGACGTCGCGACCTGTGCGCTCGTCGAGGACGGCCTCGTGCTCGGGGAGCGCGTCGGACTGGCGCGGAGCCTGCTCGACGACGTGGACGTCCTGCTCGACGAGACGGCACGCACGAAGGCGGGCATCGGCGCGCTCGTGGTGGGCACCGGGCCCGGGAGCTTTACGAGCACGCGGATCGGCCTCGCCGTCGCGCGCGGCCTTGCGCTCTCGCTCGGGATCCCCGGAGCCGGCGTCTCGACGCTCGCCGCCCTCGCGGCGAGCGAGCCGGGCGTCGTCCCCGTGATCGACGCGCGACGGCGCGAGGTGTTCGTCGAGGGCCCCCGGGCCGTCTCGCCCGACGAGCTCGCGCTCGACACCGGCACCGTCTGCGTCGGCAGTGGCGCCGTCCGCTACCGCAGCACGCTGGAGCGTCTCGGAGGCGTCGTTCCCCCCGATGACGACGCGCGCCACGTTCCCCGTGCCTGGCTGCACACCGGGCTCGTCGCGGAGTACGGGCCCGTGGATCGCATCGAGCCCGTCTACGTTCGCGTTCCCGATGCCGAGGCGTCGCTCGCATGAACGTCGAGCTCCGCCGCCTCGACGCGGGCGACCTCGACGGCGTCGAGGCGATCGAACGCGAGTCGTACGCGACGCCGTGGTCGCGGTCGATGTTCGACGCCGAGCTCCGCAAGCCGAGCTCGCTGGCCCTCGGCGCGTTCACGGACGATGACTCCCTGGTCGGCTACGCCTTCGTGTCGCGCTACGTGGACGCCTGGCACGTGATGAACATCGCCGTGACCGACGCGTTTCGGCGGCGCGGCATCGCGTCCGCGCTCCTCGAGCGGTTGTTCGAGGTGACGGAGACGGACCCGCGTCGCGGGTACACGCTCGAGGTACGTGTGTCGAATGCCGGGGCGATCGCGTTGTACGAGCGGCTCGGCTTCGAGCCGCGCGGGATCCGCCGCGGCTACTACACGGACAACCGGGAGGATGCGCTGATCATGTGGCGCGAGCCCGTGTCCGAGCGGGCGTCGTGATCCTCGGCATCGAGACGTCCTGCGACGAGACCGCAGCCGCCGTCGTGTCGGAGGACGGCGAGATCCTCTCGTCCCTCGTCTCCTCGCAGGCGGACCTGCATGCGCGTTTCGGCGGTGTCGTCCCCGAGGTGGCCTCGCGTCGCCACCTCGAGCTCGTTGCTCCTGTGGTCGCGACGGCGCTCGAGTCGGCCGCAGTCCCGCTCGAGCGCATCGACAAGGTGGCCGTGACGCAGGGGCCGGGTCTCGTCGGCGCGTTGCTGGTCGGGCTCTCTGCGGCGAAGGCGATCGCCTGGGGCCGCGAGCTCCCGCTCGTCCCGGTCGACCATCTCGAGGGGCACCTCGCATCGCTCTACCTCGAGCCAGGCCCGGTGGAGCCGCCGTTCACCTGTCTCCTCGCCAGCGGAGGGCACACGCTGCTGCTCGCGGTCCACGAGCGCGGTCGCTCGGAGCGGCTCGGGACGACGCTCGACGACGCCGCGGGGGAGGCGTTCGACAAGGGGGCCCGGCTGCTCGGTCTCGGGTACCCCGGCGGGGCCGCGATCGACCGCCTGGCGCGCGAGGGCGACCCGAGTGCCTTCTCGTTTCCTGTCGCCCGCGTGCCCGGTCTCGACTTCTCCTTCTCCGGCCTCAAGACGGCGCTCCTGTACGCCGTGCGTGATCTCGAGCCCAGGGAGACGGAGCGGCGGAAGGCCGACCTCGCGGCGTCGTACCAGCACGCCATCGTGCGAGCGCTCGTCGAACGGCTGCACGCGGCTGCAGAGGCGACGGGATTCGCGCGCATCGCGGTCGTGGGCGGCGTCGCCGCGAACTCCGAGCTTCGCGCGGCGCTGCCGGATGCGGCCTTCGCGCCCCTCGAGCTGTGCACCGACAACGCCGCGATGATCGCCTCCTGCGCGCGGTTCGTGGAGGCCGTTCCGTACCCTCGCTACCTTGGGCTCGATGCGTACGCGTCGATCGCGTAGAGGTCTCGCGCTCGCAGGCCTGGCCATCGTCGCGGCGCTCGCCGTCGGGGCGGTCGGCGCGCGCGGGCAGGAGGAGCCCACCTCGATCGACGAGGCGGACTGGCAGGGCGTGCTCGGCGTGCGGGCGCCCGTCTCGACGGCGCAGCGCTACGTCGTCCTGCTCTCGCCGCCGTCGCTCGCCGACCGTGTCCGTGTGAACGGCGGCGAGGCCACGGAGCAGGAGATGGCCGGCTGGACCACCGCGGCGGTCGCGCAGCAGGAGCAGTTCCTCGCGCGTCTCTCCGCGGTGGGGGCCAGGATCGCGCCCGAGTTCCGCTACACGAAGGTCGTCAACGGCTTCTCGGCCCGGCTCGACCCGACCTCGCTCGCACTGCTCGACCGCGACCGCGAGGTCACGGGCATCTTCCCCGTGCGAATCGCCTATCCCGCGCAGGCCGAGCCGAGCGCGGAAGACGGCGTTCTCCCGTCGGCGGTCGCCGACCTCCAGGTCGCCGGGCTCGACGGCTCGGGCGTGACCGTGGCGCTCCTCGACACGGGCGTCGATCCCTCGCATCCGTACCTTCGCCAGCGCGTCCTCTCCGGGGTCGACGTCCTCGACCCGGGGAGCGGCGGGATCGCACAGCCGCATCCGACGATTCCCGGCCGGCCCGAGCGGCACGGGACCGAGCTGGCGGGAATCATCGCCGGCACCGAAGGCCCGGACGGGCTGCACGGCGTCGCACCGGGCGCATCGATCCTCCCCGTTCGCGTCGGTGGCTGGCAGCCGAACTCGGAGGGCGGCTACAGCGTGTATTCGCGCACCGACCAGATCCTCGCCGGTCTCGAGGCCGCGGTCGATCCCAACGACGACGGCGATGCGCACGACGCCGCCCGGATCGCGCTGATCGGGATGGTCGAGCCGTACGCAGCGTTCGCGGACGGGCCCTTGCCGCGTGGGATCGCGGGTGCGGCGGAGCTCGACATGCTCACGATCGTCCCGGCCGGGAACGACGGCAGCGCGGGACCCGCCTACGGGAGCATTGCCGGCCCGGGCGCGGCGGAAGCTGCGATCACGGTCGCGGCGGCCGATGGCCGGGTCGCCGCGCCGACGGTCCGCGTGCTCGTCCGTGCCGGGCTCCGGATCCTGTTCGAGGGCAACGTCCCGCTCGGCGGGGCACCGAGTGGAACCGTGACCGCCGACGTCGTCCCGGTCGATCGGCGCACGGCCGATCGCGGCATCGATGCACTGTTCTCGGAGAGCGGGATCAGCTCGGTCGCAGGCGGAGCCGTCCTCATCCCGCGCGGGGCGCTCTCGGGCGACACGGTCGAGGAGACGACGTCGGCCGGCGCCCTCGCCGTGCTCGTCGACGGCCCGCTGCCGGCCGGGGCGTTCAGCCTCGACGTGCCTCCCGGCGTGCCGGTCGTCGGGCTCTCGGCGGGTGTCGTCGCGGAGATCCGCTCGCTCATCGCGTCAGGGATCCCGGTGACGGTCTCGATCGGTGACGCCGACGTGGCGAGCCGGCAGGAGGGCGGATCCATCGCGGCGTTCTCGTCACGCGGCCTCGTGCTCGACGGGTCGCTCAAGCCGAACCTCGCCGCGCCCGGCGTGTCGGTGCCGACCTCGGAGCCCGGCCGCGGCGACGACGGGGACATCCGCTTCGGGACCATCAGCGGCACGAGCGCCGCCGCCGCGGTGACAGCGGGCGTCGCCGCGCTGCTCGCAGAGGGTCGTCCGTCGCTCGACGCACGCGCGCTCCAGGGAGTGCTCGTCGGATCGGCGCAGCGAGCCGACCTCGATCCGACCGCGTCGGGCGCCGGCGTCGTCGATCTGCGCGCTGCGGTGCAGCAGGAGGCGTACGCCCAGCCGTCGCTGCTGTCGTTCGGAGCAGCCGGCCCAACGGGCACGGAGCGGACGTTGCGGATCACGAACATCTCAACGCGGATGCTCAGGATCTCGGTCGGATCGACGGCGATCGCTCCCAAGGGGGTCGAGATCTCCGTCGACCCCGAGCGAGTCCGGATCCGACCCGGCCGGGATGCGACCGTCGTGGTCTCCGCGAACACGAGCCAACTCTCGGAGGAGGCCGGCGCGGCGACGGGCGAACTCGTCCTGCGGACCGGGGACTCGCCGGAGGTGCACGTGCCGTGGGCCGTTGCCGTGCCGGGGCGGGTCGATCTCGTCTCCCGCACCGCCATCCGGATGACCGGGACGCATGTCTCCGACGCCACGCCGGCCGCCCTCTCCTTCGTCGCCGGGTCGGTGAGCGCGACCCCCGAGCCGCAGGTGCGCTCCGTCGAACTGCTCGACGTCGAGCTCTGGCGCCGCGGCACGAGGCTCGGGCTCCTCACGCGGAGGCGCGAGCTTCTGCCCGGGCGGTACACGTTCGGGCTCACCGGCCGCGGGCCGACCGGTGCCCGACTCCGCCGCGGGACGTACACGATCAGGCTGCTCGCGTTCCCCGGAGACGGGACGAGAAAGCAGGCTGACAGCATCGAGTATCGCGTCCGCTGACGACTCCTATACTCGCCCCGTCGATCGAGCCAGGGAGGGCTGCATCCCGATGTCAACCGCGGCGGCGGAGTCCCATCTCGGCGAGAACCCGTACGGGCTCGCCAAGATGCAGCTGCGTCGGGTCGGCGAGATCTTCGGGCTCGACGCCAACCTGATCCGCGTCCTCTCGCAGTGCAAGAAGGCGGTGGAGGTCTCCATTCCCGTCTCGATGGACGACGGCTCGATCGAGGTGTTCGAGGGTTACCGGATCACGCACAACATCGCGCGCGGCCCGTCCAAGGGAGGCATCCGCTACCACCCCGACGTCACGCTCGACGAGATCAAGGCGCTGTCGATGTGGATGACGTGGAAGTGCGCGCTCATGGGCCTCCCGTTCGGCGGCGCAAAGGGCGGCGTCGTCTGCAACCCGAAGACGCTGACTGCGGGCGAGCTCGAGCGGCTCACGCGCCGCTACACGAGCGAGATCATCAACGACATCGGCCCCGAGCGGGACATCCCGGCGCCGGACGTCGGCACGGACGGCCGCGTGATGGCGTGGATCTTCGACACCTACTCGATGAACAAGGGCCACTCCGTGCTCGGGGTGGTGACCGGGAAGCCGCTGTCCATCGGCGGCTCGCTCGGGCGGGTGGGGGCGACGGCGCGCGGCTCCCTGTACTGCATCCAGGCGCTGTCGACCAAGCAGAACCGTCGTCTGACCGACTACACCGTCTCGATCCAGGGGTTCGGAAAGGTCGGCTCGAATCTCGCGCACCTGCTCCACCGCGAGGGCGTGAAGGTCGTCGCGGTCTCCGATTCGACCGGTGGCGTCTACTCCGCGTCGGGTCTCGACATCCCCTCGGTGCTCGCGCACAAGGAGGAGCACGGGACGCTCACGGGGCTCGCCGGGGCAGACGCGGTGACGAACGAGGAGCTCATCGGCCTCCCGTGCGACATCTTCGCGCCCTGCGCGCTCGAGCAGGTCGTGACCGAGGCGAACGCCGACCGGGTGCGCGCGACGGTGATCTGCGAGGGCGCGAACGGGCCGGTCACTCCTGCAGCCGACGCGATCCTCGAGGATCGCGGCGTCCTCGTCCTGCCCGACGTGCTCGCGAACGCGGGCGGCGTCGTCGTCTCCTACTTCGAGTGGGTCCAGGGGCTGCAGGAGTACTTCTGGCGCGAGGACGAGGTGAACGCGAAGCTGCACGACATCGTGGCGCGCGCATTCGAGGAGGCATGGCAGACGCGCGAGCGGTTCGCCACGAGCCTGCGGATGGCCTCGTACGGCCTCGCGGTCCAGCGGGTCGCCGAAGCGACGATGACCCGGGGCCTGTACCCGTGAGTTCTGCGCAGACCGAGGATCCGCGTGCGCGGACTCCTCGGTCGCGCGAGATCCCTGAAGGCGGCAGCTCCGCAGCCGCGTCGCGATGTCTCACGAGCCGCGCGTAACGCTGTACCACGCCGCCGAGTGCGGGCTCTGTGCGCGCGCGATCGAGGTCGTCGAAGCTGCGCAGGCGGAGCTCGGCTTCGAGCTCGATCTCGTCGACATCGGAGGGGACGCCGAGCTCGAGGAGCGCTACCGCGTCTCGATTCCCGTCGTCGAGGTCGACGGCGAGCCTGCGTTCACGTACTTCGTCGAGCCCGACGCTCTGCGGGAGCGCCTTCGCGAGCGGCGCTGACGGTTCTCCGGACGGCCCGAACGAGGGCGCTGGCACAATCGTGACGCTTTGTCACAAACACTCGACTGGGGGGAACGCGCGTGACGGAACGCCTCACCGTGGGAGTCGCGGCCCGCCTGAGCAGGTACCTGCAGGTGCTCACTCAGGCACGCAAGATGGGCAAGGAGCGGATCTCGTCGCAGGAGATCGCCGAGTACACGAACATCAACGCGACGCAGATCAGGCGCGACCTCTCGACCTTCGGGCGGTTCGGGAAGCGCGGTGTGGGCTATCGCACCGACGCGCTGCTCGAGGAGATCCGCCAGATCCTGCGCACGCAGGGCCAGCACAACATCGCGCTCGTCGGCGCGGGACGGCTCGGAAGCGCGATCGCCAGCTCGCCGATCTTCGCCGAGCACGGGATCACGGTTGCGGCGGTCCTCGACAACGATCCGGAGAAGGTCGGGTCCCGCATCGGCGACCTCGCGGTGAGCTCGATGGACGACCTCGTCGACATCGCCCGCGAGCGCAACATCATCGTCGGCGTCATCGCCGTGCCCGCCAGCTCGGCTCAGGACGTCGCGGACAGGCTCGTCGGTGCCGGGGCGAAGATCATCTTCAACTACTCGGAAGCACTGCTCGACGTCCCGAGCGACGTCAACGTCCACACGTCGAACCCGGCCGTCGACCTCCTGTACGCCCTCTACTTCCACCTCGCCTAGCGGATCGGCGCCCATACGCGCGCGTGTGCAGGATGCGGGCGTGCGGATCCTGATCTGGCATGGCTACCTGCTCGGCGGGACTGGCTCCAACGTGTACACGCGACAGCTCGCGCGCGAGTGGTCGCGGGCCGGGCACGACGTGACCGTCGTCTGCCAGGAGCCCCATCCCGAGCGCTTCGACGTCGGCGGAGCCCGGGTCGTGCGGCCCGATGTCGGAGGGCTCCTCCCGGTGTTCGTGCTCGACCACTACGAGGGCTACCGGGCGAAGCTCCTGCAGGATTGCTCGCGCGACGAGCTCGCCGCCTGGGTCGAGGCGAACGCCACCGCGGTGCGCGAGCTCCTGCCGGCCGACTTCGTGCTCTGCAATCACGTGCTGCTCGGCGGAGCCGTGGGGTCTGCCGCGGGCACGCCGTATGCGGTGAAGGCACACGGCTCGGAGCTCGAGTACTCGATGCGGGGCAGGCCGGAGCTCGAGGCGTGGGGGAGGGACGTGCTGGCCACCGCGACGGCGACCTTCGTCGGCTCGGCCCACATCCGGCAGGTGGTGGAGGAGGTCTGCGGGCACGTCGAGCGCGTCCACGAGGTGCCGCCCGGCGTGGATGTCGAGGAGTGGCGTCCACAGCCCCGCGGCGAGGCGCTGCCCGCGCTCGTCGAGGAGGCCAGGCGCGACCCGCCGAACTCGGGCAACGCGAACGAGAGGCTTCCGGACGACGACAACGCCGAGCGGCTCCGTGGCTTCCTCGACGGAGACGCTCCGACGGTCGTCTACTTCGGAAAGCTGCTCCGCAACAAGGGCGTGCACGTCCTGCTCGACGCGCTTGACGGAGTCGATGCGCGTTTGGTGGTCGTCGGGTTCGGCGACTACCGCGAGGAGCTCGAGGCGCAGGCCGACGGACGACGCGTGCTGTTCACGGGGCCTCTCGAGCATCGCCACCTCGTCCACCTGCTCGCCCTCGCGGACGCCTGCGTCGTCCCGTCGATCTTTCCCGAGGCCTTCGGCATGGTCGCCGCCGAGGCCGCGGCGGCCGGCTGCCCGCCGCTCGTGGCGCGGCACTCGGGTCTCGCAGAGGTGG
Organism: Gaiellaceae bacterium; assembly: GCA_036274755.1. Lineage (GTDB taxonomy): Bacteria > Actinomycetota > Thermoleophilia > Gaiellales > Gaiellaceae > GMQP-bins7. The sequence continues at coordinate 12,940 of DASUFC010000092.1, read as the reverse complement.
CCGAAGGCCTCGAAGCCGAGTATCCGGAGCGGCTCCGTGACCTCGCCTCGTTCGCCTCCGGTGATGCCGACGACCTTCGGCGGAAGCTCGTGAGGCTCCTCGAGCTCGCCGGCGAGGACCGGGCGGAGATCCGAGAGGCGGCGCGCCGAGCCACAGTCGAGCGCTGGAGCTGGGCGAGCGTCGCCGAGCGTCTCGTCGAGCTCGGGCGTGCACCAAGATCTAGGATCGCCGAGCCATGACTGATCGCGCGGGAGGGGAAGGCTTCAGCTGTCTCGGGTGCGGCGGATGCCTCACGCTCTTCGTGATCGTCGCGACCATCGCCTTCTACGCGATCGCGGGCGGCGACTGGCTGCCGCAAGCGGTCGCGACGGCGCTCGTCGTCGCGTTTCTCATAGGGATCATCGCCCTGGAGAGGGACCGGATCCGACGCAGGCCCTGAGCGGCGCGAGCGCCGCGTCGCGCCGACTACGCTAGTGCGCCCATGGGAGACGAGCAGCGCCTCTCCGCCGACGAGCTGATCGCGCTCTCGCGCGAGCAGTTCGCGTCCGCGACCGACTTCACGATGGCCGTCGAGGAGGAGTTCGCGATCCTCGATCCGGAGACGCTCGACCTCACGAACCGCTTCGAGGACGTCCAGGCGGCGGCGCGCGGCTCGGCGCTCGAGGCACACCTCGTCGGAGAGCTCATCGCGTCCGAGGTCGAGGTGCGGACGGGCCGGCAGGACTCGTTCGCCGACCTCGTCGCCACGGTCGCCGAGCGCCGCGCGCAACTACGAGCCCTCGTCGAGCCCCTGGATCTCCTCCTCGGCGCGACGGGCACGCACCCGTGGGCCGACTGGAAGGACCAGCGGATCATCGACACGCCGCACTACCGCCGCAACGACGAGCTCCTGCGCTACGTGGTGTGGCGCAACAACACTTTCGGGTTCCACCTGCACGTCGCCATCGCCGGCCCCGACCGCGCGATCGCGGTCATGGCAGGGCTCAGGAACTTCCTGCCGGAGCTCCTCGCAGTGTCCGCGAGCTCGCCGTTCGTGGAGAACGTGAACAGCGGCCTGCACTCGGCGCGCACCCAGATCTTCACGCGCTTCTTCCCGCGCTGCGGCGTTCCGGACGCGTTCGCCTCGTGGGACGAGTACGAGCGGTTCGTGCGGTTCCTGTACGGCACCGGCTCGATCACGGAGCACACGCAGATCTGGTGGAGCGTGCGGCCGCATCTCGCGTTCCCGACCGTCGAGATCCGCATCTGCGACGGCCAGCCCGAGCTTGCCGACGCGCAGTCGCTCGCCGCGTTCGCCGCATCGCTCACCGTCCGGATCGCACGCGCCTACGACGAAGGGCAGCCCGTCGAGCCGCTCCCACACCGGCTCATCGAGGAGAACTTCTGGCGCGCGATCCGCTGGGGGCTCTCCGGCGAGCTCATCGACTTCGGACGCGGCGAGTCGATCGCCGCCCGCCAGCGGATCGAGGAGCTCGTCGAGTGGGTGCTACCGGCCGCGGACGAGATCGGCGCGACGCCGTTCCTGGCCGTCCCGGAGCAGAACGCCGCCGAACGTCAGATCGAACAGTTCGAGGACGGCGCATCGCTCGAGGAGATCTACGCCCAGCAGGTCGGCGCGACGGCGGCGATCGGTGGCTGAGGAGCAGGGACTTCCGTCGGAGGAGGAGCTCCGCGAGGCGCTCGGCCGCGTCGGCGTCGCCGACGTCCTGCTGAACTCGCTCTCGGCCGTCGCGTCCATCGGCTTCCACCGCGTCTCCGCCGAGGCGCGCGATCTCGACCAGGCGAAGCTCGCGATCGAGTCGCTTCGCGCCCTCGAGCCCGTGCTCCGCGAAGGCGGCGTCGACGACGCGATCGTCCGGGATCTCGAGCAGGCACGGGCGAACCTCCAGCTCGCGTACGCGAGCGCGCTCGCGGGCGACCGCGCAGAAGAGCCCGCGCAACCGCCCGAACCCGAGGCGTAGACTCGTCGGCCGATGACGGCCTGCCCGGCCTGTGCGGCCGAGAACGCCGACGACGCGCGCTTCTGCTCGAGCTGCGGACGGCCGCTCGCGGGCGACGAGGGCGCCTCGGGCGCCGAGCGCAGGCTCGTCACGGTGCTGTTCGCCGACATCACGGGGTCGACACCGCTCGGCGAGGCGCTCGACCCGGAGGACCTCCAGGACGTGCTCGGCTCCTACGCCACGGCCATGCGCGAGGAGATCGAGGCCGAGGGCGGCACGGTCGAGAAGTTCATCGGGGACGCGGTCATGGCCGTGTTCGGCGCGCCCGTCGCACACGAGGACGATCCGTCGCGGGCGCTCCGGGCAGCGCTCCGCATGCGGCGGCGCCTCGGCGAGCTGAACGAGGGCCTCGACGATCGCCATGGGGTGCGGCTCGCGATGCGGATCGGGGTGAACACGGGCGACGTGGTCGCCTCGCGTGAGCTGCGCGCGGAGTTCGGAATCGTGACCGGCGACGCCGTGAACGCCGCCGCGCGACTCGAGCAGACAGCCGAGCCGGATCAGATACTCGTCGCGGAGCGCACCGCGCGCGCGGCACGCGGCTTCACCTTCCGGGACGTCGGCCCGTTGACCGTGCGCGGGAAGTCTCGGCCGCTCTCGACGGTCGAGCTCCTCGACGAGGAGGGTGCGGCGCCCGGAGACGCGCAGCGAGGCGTTCCCGGACTGCACGCGCCGATGGTCGGCCGCGACCAGGAGCTCGAGCTCCTGCGCTCGACCTTCGGGCGCGTGGCCTCCTCGGGGCGCGCGCAGCTGGTGACGATCTATGGCGACCCCGGCATCGGCAAGAGCCGCCTGACCCGCGAGCTGCTCGGCTGGGCCGACGCGCAGGCGGACGGCGTCACCGTGCTGAAGGGCCGCTGTCTGCCGTACGGCGAGGCGATCACGTACTGGCCGCTCGCCGAGGTGCTCAAGACCTACACGGGCGTGCTCGACTCCGACCCACCGGACGCCGCGCTGGCAAAGATCGCCGCCCTCGGCGAGGACGTCCTCGCCGCCGTTCCCGATCCGGCGCGCTCTGCCGCCGTCCTCGCGTTCACGTTCGGGCTCGAGGATGAGCACTTCGGGCTCGCCGACCTCTCGCCGCGCCAGGTGCGGCTCGAGACGCACGAGGCATGGAGGGCGTTCTTCACCGGCCTCACCGCCGATCGGCCCGCGATCGTCGTCGTCGAGGACATCCACTGGGCTGACGACCCGTTGCTCGACCTGCTCGAGGAACTCGCCGATCGCGTCGCCGGCCCGCTCCTCTTCGTCTGCCCGTCGCGCCCCGATCTCGCACAGCGCCGAACGGGCTGGGGGGGAGGGAAGCGCAACTTCGGCTCGATCTTCCTGGAGCCGCTGTCGCACGAGGATGCGACGACCCTCGTCGAGGTGCTGCTCGCGGTCGACGACCTCCCCGCCGAGACACGGGAGTCGATCCTCGCGCGCGCGGACGGGAATCCGCTCTTCCTCGAGGAGATCATCCGCCATCTCATCGACGAGGGCCGGATCGTGCGCGACGGCGGGCGCTGGAGGGCGACGGACGACATCGGCGAGATCGTCATCCCGGACACCGTGCAGGCAGTGCTCGCGGCACGTATCGACCTGCTGCCGGCGACCGAGCGAAGCGCCCTGCTGTCCGCGTCGGTCGTCGGCCGGGTGTTCTGGAACGGCTCGGTGGCGCGGCTTCTCGGCGACGGAAGAGGGCTGGCCGACGAGGCGCTCGCGCGACTGGAGGACCGCGAGCTCGTGCTCTCGCAGCTCGGGTCGCGCATCGCGGGCGAGCGTGAGTTCCTCTTCAAGCACGTCCTCACGCGCGACGTCGCCTACGGCACGCTCGCCAGGCGCGACCGTGCGCGCGCGCACGCCGATGTCGCCGCCTGGATCGAGTTCGCCGCGGGCGAGCGACAGCGCGAGTTCGCCGACCTGCTCGCGCACCATCTCGGGCTCGCGTACGAGGGTGCGGTCGCCGATCCCGCTGCTCCGGCGGACCGCCGCGAGGAGCTCAGGCTGCGTTTCCTCGACGCCGCGCTGGCCGCATCCAACGAGGCGCAGAGCAGGATGCTGCTCGACAAGGCGAATGCGTTCGGCGATGCAGCGCTGGACGTCGCCGCGGACGCACACGAGCGGTCGCTCGCCCTCGAGGCGCTCGGCCTGTCCGCCCTGCGGGACTATCGAGGCGACGACGCCTGGCGCTACTTCTCACAGGCGGTCGACGAGCGCATCGCCTGCGGACGTGGTCCCAGCGAAGACATCGCGATGCTCTGCGCTCGCGCGGTCGAGCCGCCGACGCGCTGGCCCGCGTCGATGGTCGCGGCGCCCGGGCCCGACGAGGTGGCGCCGTACGTCGAGATCGGTTTCGAGCACGCCGCGGCCGAGGGGGAGGCTCGCGTTCGCCTCCTGATCGCGCGGTCCATGTGGGTCTTCGCGTTCGGTAGGCAGGGGTTCACCGAGGAGGAGGCAGCCGCGGCGCGGCGCGCCGGGGAGGAGGCGTTCGCGCTCGCCGAGAAGCTCGGGCGGGACGATCTCGCGAGCGCGGCCCTCGACGGCGTCCAGAGCATCGAGTTCATCCAGGGCCTCCACGGGCTGACCTGGGCGACGGTCGAGCGCCGGCTCGAGATCGTGGAGAGGCTGACGGATCCCTGGGAGGTGGGCGACGCGCTGCAAACGGCCGCCGACACCGCGTTGGCGGTGGGTCGGTACGAGGACGCGCGGCGCTGGGCGAGCGAGGGCTTCGAGCGCGCGCGCGGCGGACCGGACGTCTGGCGTGCCGGCCTGGCGTGGCGAGCGATCGCCCGCTTCAGGCTGGGTGACTGGGACGGCGCGCTGGAGGACTACCAGCGCATGGAGGAGGCCCGCGCGGTGACGCTCTTCGGGACGACCGGGTACTTCACGCTGACGATGTGGAGCTGCGTCGCGCTGCTCCACGAGCTGCGTGGCGAGCGCGCCGCGGCCGACCGGCTCATCGCGCGCCTCTCGACGGAGCTCGCCGGCGGCACGCCGACCGTGCGGGTGATCCCATTCGTCTCACGCGTCTTCGCGCATCGAGGCTCCGACGAGGCCTTCGCCCGTATCGAGTCGAGCGCGTCGCTCATCGGCCGCGAGATGGGGTGGGGAGCGATCCTCGAGGCGTGGTGCGACGTGACTGCGGAGCTCGGTCGCTTCGAGCTCGCCGACGAGACCGTCGCCGAGGCGCGTGCCTTCGCGGCGCGCGGACAGCTCGAGGCGCTGCCGCTCTACGCAGACCGTCTCGAGGGGCGAGCGTGCCTTGCGCGCGGGGACGCGACCTCCGCGGTCGCACCCCTGGCGTCGGCGCGCGCCGGGTTCGCGCGGATCGGCGCTCGCTGGGAGGCTGCCCTCGCGCAGCTGTGGCTCGGCGAGGCACAGCTCGTGCTGGGCGACGGCGAGGACGCGCGCCGTTCCGCGACGGATGCGCTCGAGGTCTTCGACGAGCTCCGGTCGGGTCGCGAGCGCGATCTCGCGCGGTCGCTCCTCGACCGAGCCGGGTGACGGGCGGGCGAGTCCGTCGCTTGTGATACATAATCCCCCGCGCCGAGGCGACTTGGCGCCTTCTTTGTGATGGGCGGGAGAACCGGAGGAACATGGACTTCTTCGTAGATCACGCCGTCGCGTTCGCGCTCGTCTGTGCGCTCGTGGCGGTTCTGTACGGGCTGTACCTCACCTGGTGGCTGCTGAAGCAGCCGGCCGGGAACGAGCGGATGCGGGAGATCGCGGGCGCGGTGCAGGAAGGCGCGGCCGCCTACCTGCGCAAGCAGTACCGGACCATCGCGCTCGTCGCGATCGTGCCGTTCTTCCTGCTGGGCTTCTACGACAAGCTCGGGTGGGGCGCGGCCTTCGGGTTCCTGATCGGAGCAGCGTTCTCCGCGGCTGCGGGATTCATCGGCATGAACGTGGCGGTGCGATCGAACGTGCGCACCGCGGAGGCGGCCCGCGACGGCCTGTCGCCGGCGTTCAAGGTCGCGTTCCGGGCGGGCTCGGTCACGGGCCTCCTGGTCGTCGGTCTCGGCCTCCTGGGGGTCGCGGGCTACTACTGGGTGCTGACCGACTGGATCGGCAACAGCCCCGAGTCCGCGGTCGACGACCTGATCGGCCTCGCGTTTGGCGGGTCGCTCATCTCGGTGTTCGCGCGACTCGGCGGCGGCATCTACACGAAGGCGGCCGACGTCGGCGCCGACCTCGTCGGGAAGATCGAGGCGGGAATCCCCGAGGACGATCCGCGAAACCCGGCGGTCATCGCCGACAACGTGGGCGACAACGTCGGCGACTGCGCCGGCATGGCGGCCGACCTCTTCGAGACGTATGCCGTCACCGCCGTCGCCGTGATGCTTCTCGGCATCGGGATCGGGCAGGAGGGCCTGTGGCTCTACCCGCTCGCGCTCGGCGGCATCTCGATCCTCGCGTCCGTCATCGGGACGATGTTCACCTGGGTCGGCGGCGGCGAGAACGCGATCATCAACGCGCTCTACCGCTCGGTCCTCGTCGCGAGCGTCCTCTCGGCACTCGGCTTCATCCCGGTGACGATGGCCTACGACGGCGGCGACTTCTCCTTCTGGAACCTGTACGGCTCGGCGCTCATCGGCCTCGCCGTCACGTTCCTGCTCGTCGCGATCACCGAGTTCTACACCGGCACCCGCTGGAACCCGGTGAAGCAGATCGCGAAGGCGTCACAGACCGGCCACGCGACGAATATCATCGCCGGCCTCGCCGTCGGCATGCAGGCGACTGCGTTGCCCGTCATCGTCATCGCGACCGGCATCGTCGGCTCGTACTACGCGGCCGGCGAGAGCCTCTACGGCATCGGCGTCGCGGTCATGGCGCAGCTGTCCATGGCCGGGCTCATCGTGGCGCTCGACGCGTACGGCCCCGTCACGGACAACGCAGGCGGCATCGCCGAGATGGCCGACCTGCCCGAGGGAGTGCGCGGCGTGACCGACCCGCTCGACGCGGTCGGCAACACGACGAAGGCCGTCACGAAGGGCTACGCGATCGGCTCCGCCGGGCTCGCGGCGCTCATCCTGTTCGACGAGTACGGCCGCGGCCTGCGGAGCGAGGGGCTCACGACCGTGTTCTCGCTCGACAACCCATGGGTCGTCGCCGGGCTGTTCATCGGCGGCCTCATGCCGTTCCTCTTCGCCTCGCTCGCCATGCAGGCGGTCGGGCGGGTCGGGGGCCAGGTCGTCGAGGAGGTCCGCCGTCAGTTCCGCGAGGACACCGGGATCATGGAAGGGACCTCGCGGCCGGACTACTCGAAGGCGATCGGCATCGTCACGGGCTCGGCGATCAAGGAGATGCTCGCGCCGGCACTCATCCCGATCGTGATACCGATCATCGTCGGGATCATCTCGGTCGAGATGCTCGGCGGCCTTCTGATCGGCACGATCGTGACGGGCCTCTTCCTCGCGATCGCGATGACCTCGGGCGGCGGCGCCTGGGACAACGCGAAGAAGACGATCGAGGACGGCCTCTACGGCGGAAAGGGCTCGGAGGCCCACGCCGCCGCCGTCACGGGCGACACGGTCGGCGATCCCTACAAGGACACCGCCGGCCCGGCGATCAACCCGATGATCAAGATCGCGAACATCGTGGCGATCCTCATGATCCCGCTGCTTGTCTCGATCCACGGGTAGCGGAGCCCGAAAAGATCACTCGCAAGAGGCGGCCATGTGCCGCCTCTTGCGTCTTGCAGGGAGATTGCAACGTGCATAGGATGCGGGCGCTTCAGGGGCAGGCCTCGCAGGGGGGCCACAAACGTCGAAAGGGGATAGGAGAGCATGCGAATGAAAACCGCGCTCGTACTCGGCGCGCTGGCAGCAGTTCTTTTCGTGCTGCCGACGGCCGGTACAGCCGCCGATCAGACGACGGAGGGCTACGTCGTGCAGATGCTGGCGGACCCGGTCGTCGCGTACGACGGCGGCGTAGCCGGGCTCCAGGCGACGAAGCCGGCAAAGGGGAAGAAGATCGACCCCGCTTCCAAGGCAGTCCAGGATTACGCCGGCTACCTCGTGAACGCACACGGAGTCGCCGCCAAGAAGGTCGGCGCTGACAAGTTCTACGACTACGTCTATTCGTTCAACGGCTTCGCGACCCGCCTCACCGAGGCGCAGGCTGCGGCGATGAAGACAGCGAAGAACGTCGTTGCCGTCACGAAGGACGAGATGGTGAACGTCGACACGTCTTCGACGCCGACGTTCCTCGGCCTCACCGACCCGAACAACGGGCTCTGGAAGCAGCTCGGCGGGAAGGCTGACGGCAGCGCCGGCGGGAAGAACTCCGCTGGACCGGGTGAGGACGTCATCATCGGCGTCGTCGACTCCGGCATCTGGCCCGAGAGCAGAAGTTTCTCCGATCGCGACTCGGCCGGGAACCTCGTTTATCAGAACATCCCCCAGAAGAACTTCAAGTGCGAGAACGGCGAGCAGTGGAACAACTCGATGTGCAACCAGAAGCTCATCGGGGCGCGGTTCTTCGATGCCGCATGGAACGGAACGCTCCCGACGGACCGCCCATGGGAGTTCATGTCGCCGCGCGACTACAACGGCCATGGCACGCACACCGCGTCCACGGCCGGCGGAAACAACGGCGTGCCGGCGACCGGGCCGGCTGCGGTGTTCGGGAAGGTGAGCGGCATGGCGCCGCGCGCCCGGATCGCCGCGTACAAGGCACTCTGGTCGACCCAGTCGGGCGACACTGCGAGCGGCATCACGTCCGACCTCGTCGCCGCGATCGACCAGGCCGTCGCCGACGGCGTGGACGTCATCAACTACTCGGTCTCGGGCACGCGGACGAACTTCCTCGATCCCGTCGAGGTGTCGTTCCTCTTCGCCGCGGACGCCGGGATCTTCGTTGCGGCTTCCGCTGGGAACGACGGCTCGACCATTGGCGCCGGTTCGGTTGCTCATCCTGGCCCATGGGAGACCACGGTCGCTGCCGGGACGCACAACCGCGACGGCCAGGGATCGGTCACGCTTGGAAACGGCGCGACCTACAACGGTGCGTCGGTGGCCACGAAGGTCGGACCAGCGCCGCTCGTCGACTCGACTGCTGCCGGCAAGTCCGGAGCGGACCCGACGCATGTGGCTCTCTGTTACTCGTCGGCCGACCCCGGCGGTAACGCGCTAGACCCGGCGAAGGTCGCGGGCAAGATCGTGATCTGCGACCGCGGCGTCACCGGGCGCGTGAACAAGAGCCTCGCGGTCAAGGAGGCCGGTGGCGTTGGGATGATCCTCGTGAACACGAGCCCGAACTCGATTAACGCCGACTTCCACTACGTACCGACCGTGCATCTGCAGAACACCGATCGGGCAGCGGTGAAGACATATGCGGCGACGACGAACCCGACGGCGACGATCAACGCTGCAACCATCGTCTTCAACGCACCGGCGCCACAGTGGGCGACGTTCTCCTCCTTTGGGCCACTCACGGCCGGAGGTGGCGATCTCCTCAAGCCGGACGTGATCGCCCCGGGCCAGGACATCCTGGCGGCAGTCTCTCCGGCGATCGCGGGCCGCAACTTCGACCTCCTCAGCGGCACGTCGATGTCGAGCCCGCACGTGGCCGGCCTCGCGGCGCTGCTCAGGGATCTGCATCCGAATTGGTCGCCGATGGCGATCAAGTCGGCGCTGATGACGTCCGGTAGCGACATCCTCGACGGATCGAACACGAGCACTGCGATCATCTTCCGCCAGGGCGCCGGGCACGTGAAGCCCAACAGCGCAGCGGATCCCGGCCTCGTATTCGACTCCGGCTTCAACGACTGGCTCGCGTTCCTCTGCGGAACGACCACCGGAGTCGGCGCGGGAACGTGCAACGCGCTGAAGGGTCTCGGCTACTCGACCGATCCGAGCGACCTGAACGTCGCGTCGATCTCGATCGGCGACATGGCCGGGGTTCAGACGGTCACGAGGAAGGTGACGAACGTCTCCGGGCAGGCAGAGTCGTACTCCGCTGCGATCTCGGGCCTTACGGGCGTAAACGCAGTCGTCAGCTCGATCGGCAGCGTCGGTTCCGGGGCGACGAAGACCTTCACGGTCGCCTTCACCCAGACGTCGGCGACGGTGAACGCCTACACCGGCGGACAGCTCACCCTCACGGGGAGCAGGGGCCACGTCGTTCGCATCCCGATCGTGATCCGCCCGGTCGCGCTCGCCGCTCCCCGGGAGGTCTCCGGGAACGGCAGTCCGATCAACTACAACGTGACCTTCGGGTACAACGGCTCGTTCGCGGCCGCCGCAAGGGGGCTCATCCCCGCAGCGGTCACGAGCGGCACAGTGGCCGACGACCCGACCGACGGCGTGTGCGGGCTGGCGACTCCGAACGCACAGTTGATCCCGGTCACGATTCCCGCAGGAACGACGTATGCGAGGTTCTCGCTGTTCGATGCGGACGTCGCGGCCGGCGCTGACATCGATCTCTGCGTCTTCCGCGGAACGTCGATCGTCGGATCGAGCGGAAGCGGCACCTCGGCCGAGGAGGTGAACCTCCTGAACCCGCCGGCGGACACCTACACCGTCGTCGTAGATGGGTGGGGCGTCCCGGGCACGTCTCCGTTCAAGCTCCACACGTGGCTGCTCGGCGCGGCGGATGCCGGGAACATGTCGGTGATCGCGCCCGCGACCGCCACCATCGGCGGCACGGGGACGATCAACCTCACGTTCTCGGGGCTGACGCCGGGAACGAAGTACCTCGGGTCGGTCGCGTACTCCGGGGCGAGCGGCATGCCGAACCCGACGATCGTGCGGGTGAATACGCCCTAGCGATCGATCAGCACCAGCAGTGACGAGGGGCCGGCGCAAGCCGGCCCTTCGCTCTGACACCAGGAGTAGGCTTCCCCGCCGTGCCCGGACGCCGGCGCAGGCGTGAGGTCGAGATGGAGCGGGTGCTCGGAACGCCCGCGCTCTTCGCCACCGCGTATGGCAACGTCGGCTCCTCGATCTACTACGCGCTCGGCCTCACGGCGGTCTACGCCCTCGGTCTCACGCCTCTCGTCTTCGTTGTCGCGGGCGTCGTCTTCGCAGCGACGGCGGCGACCTACGCGGAGGGGACAGCCCGCTTTCCTGAAGCCGGAGGCTCGGCGAGCTTCGCGCGGCACTCGTTCGACGAGCTCGTGAGCTTCACAGCCGGCTGGGCGCAGATGCTCGTGTACGTCGTGACGGTCGCCGTGTCGGCGTTCTTCGTCCCGCACTACCTCTCGGTGTTCTGGGAGCCGCTGCGCACGAACCCGTGGGACATCGTCGGCGGCGCGATCGTGATCGTCGTCCTCGTCTCCCTGAACGTGGTCGGAGTCCAGGAGGCGACGCGGCTTTCGATCTCGCTCGCGGTCGTCGACTTCGCGACGCAGGTGCTCCTCGTGATCATCGGCTTCGCGCTCGTCCTGAGCCCTGAGGTGCTGGTGGACAACGTCCACTGGGGCGTCGCACCGACGTGGTCGAACCTCGCGATCGCGATCCCGGTCGCGATGCTCGCGTACACGGGTGTCGAGACGGTCTCGAACCTGGCCGAGGAGGCCCGCGACCCCGTGCGGACCGTGCCGAATGCGTACAAGCTCGTGGCCGGAGCGGTCTTCGCCATCTACTTCACGCTGCCGCTGGTCGCCCTCTCCGCGCTGCCGGTGCAGGAGATCGACGGGCAGCTGACCACGCTCCTCGCGCTGCCGCCGGAGGACGGCGGGTACGCGAACGACCCGATCCTCGGCGTGGTCGAAAACATCGGGCTCGGCGGCCACTTCCTCGACGCGGCGGAGATCTACGTCGGCGTCCTCGCGGCGACCATCCTCTTCATCGCGACGAACGCGGGCGTCATCGGCGCGTCGCGGATCACGTACTCGATGGCGACGTACCGGCAGCTGCCGGAGGTCTTCCGGCGCCTGCATCCGCGCTTCAAGACCCCGTGGCTCTCGCTCGTCCTCTTCGCGGGGATCGCGCCGATCGCGCTGATCCTGCCCGGCGACGTGAACTTCATCGGCACGCTCTATTCGCTCGGCGCGACCCTCTCGTTCACCGTCGCCCACGCGTCGATCATCCGCCTCCGGTCGCGGGACACGTCGGAGACGGACGTGCCGTACCTCGCGCGTCCGAATCTCCGACTCCGCGGCGTGTCCTGGCCGATCTTCGCCTTCGTCGGTGGCATCGCCACCGGGTTGTCCTTCCTCGTGCTCGTGCTGCAGAACCCGCTTACACGCTGGGTCGGGCTCGGCTGGATGGTCGCGGGGCTCGTCGGCTACGTGGTCTACCGCCGCCGCTTCGTGCACGCGCCCGTGCGGGCGATCGAGAAGGCGCCGCCGGCGCTCGGCCCGGCCCTCGCGCTCGAGTACCGGAACCTCCTCGTCCCGGTCGTCGTCGGCAAGGCGTCCGACGCGGCGATGGACGTCGCGTGCAAGCTCGCGGCCGAGCGACGGGCGCGGATCATCGCGCTGAACGTCCTCGAGGTGCCGCTCGACCGGAACCTGACCGACCGCTTCCGCGAGCTCGAGGACGTCTCGAACGCGGAGCTGGACGAGGCGGTCGCGATCGGGGACTCGTACGGCATCCGCGTGCTCACCCGCCTCGAGCGGGCCTACGCGGCGGGGCCGGCGATCGTCGCCGAGGCCGACGCCCGGAACGCCGAGATCATCGTGCTCGGCTCGCCCAGGCGGCGACTCACGAGACGGCAATCCGCGGTCTTCGGCTCGACCGTCGACTACGTCCTCAAGCACGCAAGCTGCCGCGTGATGGTGGCTGCCGCGTGAGGGCGTACTCGGTCGCCGTGCTCGTCTTCTGCGCGCTGTTCGTCGTGCTCGGGTTCGCACTGCTCGTCAGGACCGCGGCTGCGGGTGGAGGAGTCGTCGGCTACGTCGTCGGCGCGCTCTTCATCGTGCTCGGTGTCGCACGGTTCTCGCTCGAGCGTCAGAGGCGCCACTAGTGGCCCGCAAGTTACGCGGGTTCGAGCGTGTGCTCGATGCGCCGTCC
>DASUFC010000091.1:0-14403 GCA_036274755.1 Gaiellaceae bacterium | reverse complement strand
GCGCTCCTCGGCGCCGCGCTCGTCAAGCAGGATTCCCTCCCGCGTCGGCTCGGTGCCGAGCACGATGTTCTCGGCGATCGAGAACTCGAGCACGAGGCCGCGGCGCTGGCGGTCCTCCGGGATGTGGCCGACCCCGGCGTCGAGCATCCCGCGGGCACTGGTGCCGCGCAGGTCCCGCCCGGACACCTTGATCGCGCCGGCATGCGCCCGGCGGAGACCCGTGATCGCGTCGATCAGCTCGGTCTGCCCGTTCCCGTCGACGCCCGCGATGCCGACGATCTCGCCGGCGTGCACGGTGAGCGACACGCCCCGCACCTTCTCGATGCCGCGGTCGTCCTCGACGTGGAGGTCCTCCACGACGAGGAGCGGCTCCCCGGGCTCCGCGGGAGCCTTCTCGACACGGAGCAGCACGTCGCGGCCGACCATCGCGCGAGCGAGCGAGTCCTCGGTCGATCCGGCACAGGCCACCGTCTCGATCTTCTTCCCGCGGCGGAGCACGGTGGTGCGGTCGCCGATCTCGAGCACCTCGTTGAGCTTGTGGCTGATGAAGATGATCGACTTGCCGTCCGCCTGGAGGCTCTTGACGATCGCGAACAGCTCGCCCGCCTCCTGTGGCGTGAGCACGGCGGTCGGCTCGTCGAGGATGAGGATCTCGGCGCCGCGGTAGAGCGCCTTCAGGATCTCGACGCGCTGCTGCTGGCCCACGGTGATCGAGGACACGAGCTCGGTCGGGTCGACGGCGAGGCCGAACCGCTGCGAGAGCCCGCGGACGCGCTCCTCGGCGCCGCGCTCGTCAAGCAGGATTCCCTCCCTCGTCGGCTCGGTGCCGAGCACGATGTTCTCGGCGACCGTCATCACCGGGATCAGCATGAAGTGCTGGTGCACCATCCCGATCCCCGCCTCGATCGCATCCTTGGCCGAGTGGAACGTGACCGGCCTGCCACCGACCCGGATCTCGCCCGCGTCGGGCTTGTAGAGCCCGTAGAGGATGTTCATGAGCGTCGACTTGCCCGCCCCGTTCTCGCCGAGCAGCGCGTGCACCTCGCCCTTGATCAGCTCGAAGTCGACCTGGTCGTTCGCGACGATCCCCGGAAAACGCTTCGTGATACCGCGCAGGTCCAGGACGGGCGGAGCGGCGGACATCGCGCGCGATTCTACGGCGTCGAACGACGAAGGGGGCGCGATGCGCCCCCTTCGCGAGGAACCACTCGGGACGCTACAGCGTCGCCGGGGGCTTGATCTTGCCCTTGATGATGAGCGCCTTCTGCGCGTTCATCTTCCTGACGAAGGACTTCGGGACGCGCTTCGAGATCTTGCCGACGTCCTGGCCCTTGTTCTTCAAGTTGAAGACGAGGTCCCTGCCCGCACCGAGCTTGCCCGACTGCGCGAGCTTGTAGAACGTGTACACGGCCGTATCGACGCGCTTCACGCCGCTCGTCAGGATGTGCGAGCCGAGGTACGCCTGGTCGGCGTCGACGCCGATGCCCCAGACGCCCTTCTGCTTCGCGGCCTGCAGTGCGCCGAGGCCACAACCACCGGCGACCTGGAAGACCGCCTGCGCGCCCTGGGAGATGTGCTTGAGCGCGATCTCCTTGCACTTCGGGGCGACGGACGGAGGGAAGTCACCGGAGTAGTCGATGAGGACCCTGAAGCGCTTGTCGACGGCCTTCGCACCGGCGCGGTAGCCGGCGATCCAGTTGTCGACCGACGGGATCTTCTTGCCGCCGACCGCGCTCAGGACGAGCTTGCCAGAGGACTTGCCCTTCGGGCCGATCTTCGCCTTCGCCATCTGGGCGGCGAGATAGCCGACCAGGAAGCCCGACTCCTCGGACTTGAATGTCAACCCGTACGCGTTCGCCGGCGTATCGGTGAGCGCGACGCGTGGGAAGTCGGTGATCGCCCACTTGATGTCCGGGAACTGCTTCGCCACCGTGCTCGTCGCCTCGGCGAGAAGGAAGCCGTTCATGACGACCGCCTTCGCGCCCCACTGCGCCGCGGCGACGGCGTTCGGCAGGTAGTCCGCCTCGGTCGCCGAGATGTACACCTTCGTCTGGATCTTGAGATCCTTCTGCGCCTTCAGCCGGCCGATGTTGCCGAGGTGGTTGAAGCTCTTGTCGTTGAGCCCCGCCGTGTCCGTGTTGAACGCGGCCTGGAACGAGCCCTGGGCCGAGCCCGAGCCCGCCGTGATGCCGAGCGCCGCGACAACCACGGCGACCAACGCCGCGAGAATCGCGACTGAGTTCCTACGTACCTTCACGTGCCCTCCTTCGAGATAAGCCTGCCGCCCTGATTTGGACGCTGCATCTAACCGCAAGTTGTGCCTCTTCACAACTCGCCGAAGAGGCAATCAGCGCCCGGAGCGTAGCGCTTTTCGGCCGCTCAGACGGTGTTGAGCTCGTTCTCGGAGACGAGAACGCGGCGCGGCTTCGAGCCTTCGTAGCCCGAGATGATGCCGCGCCGCTCGAGCATGTCGATGAGACGCCCGGCCCGTGTGTAGCCGACCCGCAGCCGGCGCTGCAGAAGGGAGACGGACGCGGTCTGGGTCTGCACCACGATCTCGATCGCCTTGTCCAGCAGCGGGTCCTCGTCGGGGTCGAACTCTCCGTCCTCCTCTCCCTCCTCGTACGTCGCCTCGGGGGCCTCGAGCAGCGACTCGTCGAGCTCCTGGCCTCGCTGTGCCCGGCATTGCTCGACGACGAGAGCGACCTCTTCCTCGCTCACGTACGCGCCCTGGACGCGCTGCAGGCGCGATGTCCCGAGCGGCTTGAACAGCATGTCGCCCTGCCCGAGCAGGCTCTCCGCTCCGGCGCCGTCGAGGATCACGCGCGAGTCCGTCTGGCTCGAGACCGCGAACGCGATGCGCGAGGGGACGTTCGCCTTGATCATCCCGGTGATGACGTCGACGGAGGGCCGCTGCGTCGCGAGGACGAGGTGGATCCCGACGGCACGCGACTTCTGCGCGAGTCGGATGACGCAGTCCTCGACCGCTTGCGGCGAGACCATCATGAGGTCGGCGAGCTCGTCGATCACGACGAGCAGGTACGGGAGCGGCGCCTCGCCCCGAGCACGGAAAGCGCGGTTCGCCTCGGGCAGCGAGCGGGCGCGAACGAAGGAGAGGCGCTCGTAGCGGCGCTCCATCTCCTGCACGACGTTCATGAGCACGGTCGCGGCCTCCTTCGGGCTCGAGACCACCGGCGTCAGGAGGTGCGGGATCGACTCGTAGTAGTTGAGCTCGATGCGCTTGGGGTCGATGAGGATCATGCGCACCTCGTCCGGGGTCGCGCGCAGGAGCGTCGAGGTGAGGATCGTGTTGATGCACCCCGACTTGCCCGAGCCGGTCGTGCCGGCGATGAGGAGATGCGGCATCCGCGCGAGGTCGGTCCACACCGAGTTCCCCGAGATGTCCTTGCCCAGCCACACGGAGAGCGGGCTCGCCGTCGCCGGCAGGTCGCCGAAGATGTCGCCGAGTGTGACGAGCTTCGGCGAGAGGTTCGGCACCTCGACGCCGACGGCCTGCTTGCCGGGAATCGGCGCCAGGATGCGGATCTCGGTCGTCGCGAGCGCGTAGGAGAGGTCGTCCTTCAGGCCGGCGACCTTCGACACCTTCGTGCCGGGCGCGAGCTGCAGCTCGTAGCGGGTGACGCGCGGCCCAGAGATCTGGCCCGTGACGGTCGCGTCGACGCCGAACTCGGACAGCGTCCGGACGAGCAGGTCGGCTGTCTTCGCGCTCGTGTCGCTCTTCGAGGTCGCGCCGGCGGGCGACGCGCGCAGGACGCTGCGGTCCGGAAGTCGGTACTCGGAGTGCTCCGAGGACGTCTCGAAGACCGACTCCGCGCTCGAGAGCTCGTCCGGCTCCACGTCGAGGGGCAACTCCTCGTGCGATGCGGCGGATGCGCCGACGACGTCCGGGTACGCCTCCGCTCCGTCGAGGAGCGCATGCTGGGTGGCGACGCTCGCGACGACCGGTGCCGAGACCACCGGAATGTCCTCCGCCGTCACGGACTCCGTCGAGGGCCACTCGAAGGCACGGCGTGCCCCGGTGCCCGCGCGCTTCACTGCGTGCCCGGTGCGCCTGAGGATCACACCGGTGGAGGCCCCGGTCACGAGTAGGAGGCCACCGACGAGCAGCGCCCCGCCGACGATCGCGGCTCCGGTCTGCCCGATGAGAGCGGCGATCGTCCCGCCGATCGCAAGTCCGATGAAGCCGCCCGAGTCCTTTCCGAGGAGTGTCATGAGACCGAGGAAGCTCACACCCACCCCGAGGCGGAACGGACGCACCTCGAGCAGGTCACTCCGCGCGAGCAGGAGGCCGCCGAGCCCGACCAGCGCGACCGGCAGCACGTAGGCGGCGTTCCCGATGATCTCGGTCAGGACGTCTGCGAGCCACGATCCGACGGCACCGCCGTCGAGGCCGAGGTAGAGAATGGCCGCGAGCACGAGACCGAGCGCGAGCAGTGCGAGACCGAGCAGCTCGCTCTCGTGCTGGGAGCGCTGTCTCTTCGTCCGCTTCTTCACGCGTGAGGGGACGCGTGGCCGAAGCGGCCGCTTCTTCTTGCGAGCAGCCATGACGCGCTGGTTCTGCAAGCACGTGCGCTCTCCTCCGCGCCGGGCGGGTGCTTACGTCGCGAGGACGCGCGGCTCGAACGCCGCGCAGAGCATCCCGAAGTACGTCGGGCGCTCGTAGCTCAGGAGCTCGGCGGTGAAGCCGTCACCGAGCGCGCCGTCGAGCATCGCCATCTGCCACAGGCTGTCGGCACTCGCTGCGGAGACGATCGACTCGAGCTCGCGCAGGTCTCCGAGGCGGTTCTCGCGGACGAGCTCGACGACGCGCCGGTCGTACTCGGCCGACGCGGGATGGAAGCCGAACGGCCCGTTCGCATCGTGAGCGTGGCCGTGATCGGCGCTCGCGATCACGGCGACGTCACGCTGCGCGGACGCGCGTGCAATCGCCGCCCCCGCTCGGACGTGATCGGCGAGCGGCAGGTCGCGCGCCGGCGAGACGACGACGACCGGACGTGGATCCTCGTCGCGTCCCCCCAGGAACCAGAGGGGGATGAGCGCGCCCCAGTCGAGTGGCATCACGGCGAGCGTCTCGTCGTTCGACCCGTAACTCACGGAGACGGCCGGGATGCCCGCGGTGCGCAGTGTGCCGACGACCTCCGCGGCGAGCGTGCGCTCGACCCGGCACTCGAGCTCGACGGGAAGCCCGTCCAGCGAGCCGGAGAGCGTGGCGGCCGTCAGGACGGCGAACGCACCCTCGACGTGCACGTTGTGCGGCGTGAGGACGATCGTCACCTCGGGCGAGGCGCGCTCGACCCTCCTCCCCAGCTCCTCGAACGCGAGTCGCGTCGGAGAGCCGTCGACGAAGGCCGGATCGCCATGCGGCGCAATCGCGCCGAAGACGACCGTCACTGCTCCGCGCGCCGGCGGGCGTCCTCGATGATCGCCACGGCGTCGGCGCGGTTGCCGTAGCCGTGCGTCTCGACCTTCGCCTCCTCCAGGTCCTTGTAGACCTGGAAGAAATGCTCGATCTCGTTGCGGAGCTCGGCGGGGATGTCGTGAACGTCGGAGACGCGCATCCAGGCCGGGTCCTTGAGCGGCACGCAGATGATCTTCTCGTCCGGCCCCTTCTCGTCTGCCATGTGGAAGACGCCGACGACGCGGCCGCGAATTCGACAGCCCGGGAACGTGGGCTCGCCGACCAGCACGAGCGCGTCGAGCGGATCGCCGTCTCGCCCGAGCGTGCCCTCGATGAACCCGTAGTCGGCTGGGTACGCCATCGACGTGAAGAGGCGCCGGTCGAGCACGACCGCTCCGAGCTCCTCGTCGAGCTCGTACTTGTTGCGCGACCCGGAGGGAACCTCGACGAAGACGACGACGGGCTGCTCGGCCACGGGCTGAGGCTAGTCGACTTCGACCGTGGAGAGCGTTCCGAGGGTCACCTCCGCGACGGCGAGGTCGACCTCGCGGGGGACGCGGTTGTGGCCCGGCTCGAGCCCGTTCACGTCCCGCGGCGTCATCCGAAAGTGGCGATCCTCTCAACGAGCAGGTCGAAGAATGCGGACGCGTCGAGCCGAATCCCCACATGCGCATTCGGTCGCCGGTCGGTGCGCTTCCAGAGGTCGACCACGGTTCGGCCCCGGCAGAGATCGGACGCGAGCTCGACCTCGACGTTCCGGAAGCGCGTCTCGACGAGCTCCGGGCGGACGAGCTGCGCAACCGCGACCGCGTCGTGGATCGGCGCGCCGTCCCAGCCGTAGGTCTCACGGTGGTAGCGGGTGAAGAAGACGTTCAGGTCGGCGACGAACGAGCCGACGCGCCCCACGTCGCGAAGCCTCTGCTCGGTCGCCGGGCCGAGGAGCGCCTGGTGCGTCACGTCGAGCCCCATCATCGAGACGTCGAGGCCGCTGCCGAAGACGATGGCCGCCGCCTCCGGATCGCACCAGATGTTGAACTCTGCGGCCGGCGTGTAGTTGCCCTCGGCGATGGCGCCGCCCATGAGCACGATCCGCGCGATGCCGTCGGCCGAGTGCGTCTGGAGATAGCGGGCGACGTTCGTGAGCGGGCCGGTGGCGACGATCGCGACGGGCTCCGAAGCCTCCGCGACGAGCCTGGCCACGAGTGCGACCGCGTCCTCGTCCGCGCGGCGGGTCGTCGCCTCCGGCAGGGCCGGTCCGTCGAGGCCGCTCTCGCCGTGAACGTGCCCGGCGACGACGAGGGCGCGCCCGAGCGGTCTGTCCGCACCCGCGGCCACCGGGACGTCCGTGCGCTCCACGAGCTCGAGCACTCGGAGCGCGTTCGCGGTCGTCTTGTCGAGCGTCTGGTTCCCGTACGTCGTGGTGACGGCGAGGAGCTGGAGCTCCGGGCTCGCGAGCGCCAGGAGCAGGGCGATCGCGTCGTCGTGGCCCGGGTCGCAGTCGAGGATGGTCGGGGTCGGCACGGCCGCGAGTATCGTCGCGGCGATGGCAGGCACGCGGGACAAGGTGCTCGCGTTCGCGCTCTCGTTCCCGGGCGCGACGCCGGATCAGCCCTGGGGTGAGGACGTCGTGAAAGTGCGCGGGAGGATCTTCGTGTTCGTCGGCACCCCCGGAGCGCGACGCATGACCGTGAAGCTGGCCGAGTCGCATGCGCACGCACTCGCGATCGAGGGTGCGGAGCCGACCGGGTATGGCCTCGGCAAGGCGGGCTGGGTCACCGTGCCCCTCAGGGCTCCCGGCGTGACGCTCGGGGCCCTCCGCGACTGGGTCGAGGAGAGCTACCGGATCGTGGCGCCGAAGCGCCTCGTCGCGGAGCTCGATGCCCTCAGATGAGCGCGTCGACCTCTGCCGCTGTCGGCAGGGACGGCTGCGCGCCCGGCCGGGACGCCGCGAGCGCGCCTGCAGCGCAGGCGCGGACGAGAGCCTCGTCGTAGCTGCGCTCCTCGAGCAGCGATACGAGGAGACAGGCCGTGAAGGCGTCGCCCGCCGCCGTGCCGTCGACCGCGTCCACAGCCGGCGGTGCGGCGCGCGCGATCTCCTCCCCGTCCTCCAGGAGCACCGCTCCCTCGACGCCGAGCGTGAGCGCGACGAGACCGTCGCGGCGTGAGAGCGTCTCGAGCTCGTAGCGGTTCACGACGGTGAGGTCCGGATCGACCTCGACGCGGCGTGCCGGAGCGGCATTCAGACAGAAGACGCCGGAGCACGCCTCCCACGCGTCCTCGACCGCGGCATCGGGGATCTCGAGCTGACAGAGGACGGCGTCGTGCTCGGGGAGCGACACGTCGGCCAGCCGTCCGTTCGCGCCGGGCGCAACGACGATCTGCGTCTCGCCCTCGGCGTCGACCACGATCAAGGCGATACCCGTCGGCTCGTCGGACTCGACGAGGTCCAGTGCCACCCCCGCCTCGCGGAGGCCGACGAGCGCCTCGTCAGCGTGCGCGTCGCGCCCTACTGCTCCGATCATCGTGACCTCGGCGCCGAGCCGAGCGCACGCGACGGCCTGGTTTGCGCCCTTGCCTCCCGGAAAGCGCGCGAACGTCGCGTCCGTCACCGTCTCCCCCGGCCGCGGTAGACGCGCGCAGCGCGCGACGAGGTCGAGGTTGATCGATCCGACGACCGCGATGCGGGGGGTCACGCCGCGAGGGCGCGAAGATCGTCCACCGTCGAGCCGAGCAGGGTGTCGCGAAGATCGAAAAGCCCGGCCCAGAGCGACGAGCGGTCCGGCGCGGCATCGAGCTGCGCAGCGGCCGCGAGGCCCTCGAGGGCGCGGAGGAGCACCGCGAGCTCCAGGTAGACGGCCGCGACGCGGTTCGGGCAGGCGTGCACGCCTGCGCGGTCGAGCACGGGAGTCCACTCCACGAGCTCCGCCGCACCCGGGCCGCCGTACCACGAACGGCCCTCAGCACGCTCGGGCTCGAGCTCGAGCAGATACTGCGAAAGCGGGCGCTCGAGGCCGGCAAGGGCCGTCTCCACGCGGTCGGCGGCGTGCCGCAGAGCGGCCTGCCTCGCGCCCGGCGTGGCCGGGACGGCTTCTCCTCTGCCCCACCGCTCGAGCAGCCGGCAGAACGCGAGCGAGGCGGCCTCGCACGCCCGAAGCTGCGAGACGAGGCGTCGCGCGGAGAGCTCGCTCGCCGCATTCCCTTCGATGACGACGACCCAGCTCATACCTCGATCACCACGGGCAGCACCATCGGGCGTCGCCTCGTCCGCTCGTAGACGATCCGGCCGACGGCGTCGTGGATGTGCTCTTGCAGGAGCTTGATCTCGGTGACGTGGTCGGCGGAGAGCTCGCGGACGACACGGTCGGCCTCGTCGCGCAGCTCTCCGACGAGCTCGTCGGACTCCGCGAAGCCGCGTGTGATGAGCTCGGGCGGCGCGATCTCGCCGCCGTCGGATAGGGCGAGCGTCGTGACGACGATGAGGACACCGTCATCGGCGAGCCGCCGGCGGTCACGTAGGGCGACGTCCTGGACGTCGCCGACGCGCAGGCCGTCCACGAACGTGACACCCGCGTCGACCTTGTCCACGAGCCGCGCGCCGCCGCGCGCGAGCTCGACGACCGAGCCGTTCTCCGCGATGAGGATCCGGTCCTCCGGCACGCCGGCGTCGCGCGCGAGCTTCGCGTGCGCCGCAAGCATCCGGTACTCCCCGTGGATGGGCATGACGTGACGTGGCCGCAGCAGGGAGAGCATCGTGCGGAGCTCCTCCTGACACGCGTGCCCCGAGACGTGGACGGGAGCGATCTCCTCGTGCAGCACCTCGGCACCTGCGCGGGCGAGCTGGTTGATCGAGTCGTGGACGCGCAGCTCGTTCCCCGGCACCGGCTTCGCCGAGATGACCACGGTGTCGCCCGGTTCCACCGACACGGCCTTGTGGTCGCCGTACGCGATCCTGGTGAGGGCCGACATGGGCTCGCCCTGGCTCCCCGTGCACAGCACGAGAAGGCGCTCCCCCGGCAGCTGCGCGGCCTCGTCCGGGTTCACGATCGCGTCCTCCGGGAACGAGACGTAGCCGAGGTTGCGCGCGATGTTGAGGTTCTTGCGCATCGAGCGACCGACGACGACGACCTTGCGGCCGCACTCGACCGCCACGTCGGTCGCCTGCTGCATCCGGTGGATGTTGGACGCGAACGAGGCGACGAGGATCTTTCCCCGGCGCAGCGGAAAGATCGAGCGGAAGGCGTCGCCCACGAGCCGTTCGGAGCCCGTGTTGCCGGGCCGCTCGGCGTTCGTCGAGTCACCGAGGAGCAGATCGACGCCGCGGTTGCCGATCTCGGCGAGCGTCCCGACGTCCGTCTTCTGACCGTCGACGGGCGTGTGGTCGAGCTTCCAGTCGCCCGTGTGCACGACCCGTCCGGCCGGCGTCTCGAGCACGAGCGCCGCCGAGTCCGGGATCGAGTGCGCCACGCGGACGAGCTCGAGACGGAACGGACCGAGCTGCAGCGGCTCGTCGCCCGGCTCGGCCGCCACGAGCTCGGCCTTCTGACCGAGACCGTGCTCGTCGAGCTTCGACTTCACGAGCGCGAGCGTGAGCGGTGTCGCAATGACGGAGTCCACTTCGACCTCGCGGAGCAGGTAGGGAAGTCCGCCGACGTGGTCCTCGTGCCCGTGCGTCAGGACGACCGCCCGGACGCGACGGCCTTCGAGGTAGCCGATGTCCGGGAGCAGCAGGTCGACGCCCAGGTGCTCGTCACGCGGGAACGCAAGCCCGGCGTCGACGACGAGGATCTCGTCGCCCAGCTCGTACACGGTCATGTTCTTGCCGACCTCGCCGAGGCCGCCGAGCGGGATGATGCGAAGCGTGTCGGCCATCTCCGTCTGAGTCTACGGAGGTCCGGAGCGAGAGCCGCTCGGCTAGAGCGGGAACACGTCCACGGCGAATGCGTCGCCGTCGACGCGCTCGGCGTGGATTGCGACGGCGTCGTGCTCGCCCGCGATCTCGTCCAGTGGTGGGAGCGCCTCGTCCACCTGCTCGTCCCCGAACGTCAACGTCCGCTGCCCGTCGACGACGGCGAGCTCGACCTCGTCCGCGGGAATGCCGGTGAGCTCCACGATCCGCACCTTCTCCGCCACTGCCGTCCAGACGTCGTCCTCACCCCGCGCCGCAGCCGCGCGGTACGGCGGCTCGAGCATCTCCTCGAGTTGGTCGGCAATGGGGTTCAGAGCGCCGTCGGGCAGATCCTCGTTGATGACGAGCGTGCCGTCGTCGAGCGCCACGAACGTGACGCGATCGCCCGTCAAGGCGGGAGCATGAGTCGCCACGACCGCATCCCAAGTGCGCCCGCCGCCGACGCCCATGACGCCGGGGATCGCTGCGCTCGCGCCCAGATCCGCGAGCATGTCGTCGAATCGGGCCATCTACGCGGCCACCGACGCGAGCAGGCCGAGGCGCTCGAGGCAGTCACGGACGGCGTCGCGCTCCTCGTCGGTCGCCTCGACGAGCGGTAGCCGATGACCGCCGACGTCGTGCCCGAGCAGGTTCAGCGCCGCCTTGATCGCGATCGGGTTCGTCACCACGCGCAGGAGCTCGATCGACGGCGCGAGCTCGCGGTCGAGAGCGCGGGCTCCGTCGACGTCGCCGCTGCGGTACCGCTGCACCATCTCCTTCACCTGCAGGCCCACGACGTGCGTGTGCACGCAGACGCCCCCCATCCCGCCGACCTCGAGGAACGGGAAGACGAGGTCGTCGTCGCCGGCGTAGAGATCGAGGCCGAGCTCCACGATCGCGCGCGCCTGCTCGACATCCGGGTTCGCCTGCTTGACCGCGCGCACCGTCGGGATCTCCGCGAGCTGCGCGATCGCCTCCGTCTCGAGGTTGAGGACGACGCGGGCCGGGATGTTGTACGCCACGATCGGCCGGTCTGTGACCGCCGCCACCGCCTTGAAGTGCTCGACGATGCCGCGAACGGGAGGCTTGTTGTAGTACGGCGTCACGACGAGAAAGCCGTGGACGCCGAGCTCGTGCGCGCGCTGGGTCAGGTGCACGGAGTGCGCTGTCGCGTACGTCCCGGTTCCGGCGATCACCGTTGCGCGATCGCCGACCTCGTCCAGCGCCGCCTCGTAGAGGGCGAACCGCTCGTCGTCCGAGAGCGTCGGTGATTCTCCGGTCGTCCCGGTGACGACGAGGCCGTCGGAGCCCGATTCGACGAGGTGCGCCGCGAGCGCGCGAAACGCCTGGAGATCGACAGCGCCGTCACGGTTGAACGGTGTGACGATCGCTGTGAGAATCTCACCGAGCACGAACGGATCCTATCCCCGCGAAAGGCAGGCTCATGATCAAGGACTTCAGGGACTTCCTCATGCGCGGCAATCTCGTCGACCTCGCAGTCGCGTTCGTGATCGGCCTCGCGTTCGCTGCGCTCATCACGTCGTTCGTCAACGACCTGATCATGCCGATCATCGCGATGATCATCGGCAAGCCGGACTTCAGCGGCCTGACCTTCACTATCAACGACGCCGTCTTCCGATACGGCGCGTTCCTCACCGCTGCCATCACCTTCGTTTCGACGGCGGCGGCGATCTTCTTCTTCGTCGTGAAGCCGTACGAGGCGGTCAACGCGCGCATGCGCAAACCCGAGGAGGAGGCCATCTCGGACGAGGAGCGTCGGCACCAGGAGATCCTGGCCGCGCTCGAGGCACTGAGGCGCTAGACGAGCTCGTCGAGCCCGACCGTCAAGCCTGCCGGGAGCTCGCGGACCTTCTCGAGCGCGAGGAGAACGCCCGGGACGAACGCCTCGCGCGAGATCGTGTCGTGGCGGATCGTGAGCGTCTCCCCCTGCCCGCCGAAAACGACCTCCTGGTGCGCGAGGAGGCCAGGCAGGCGCACGGAGTGGATCGGCGGGCTCGTGCCCATGCGCGCCGCGGTCGCCTTCGACGTGCCTGACGGCGCATCCCGCTTCTCGTCCGAGTGGAGCTCGACGATCTCGGCCTGTGGGAAGACTTTCGCCGCCTCTTCGGCGAAGCGCATCATGAGGACGGCGCCGCGCGCGAAGTTCGGTGCGTAGAAGCATGGGACCCCGGCCGTTCGCGCCGCGAGGTCCATCTCGTAGAGGTCGAACCCTGTCGTCCCGATCACGACGGGGACCTTCGCCTCGAGGCAGACGGCGACGTTTCCACCGACGGCGTCGGGTGTCGTGAAGTCGACCGCGGCGTCACTGCCAGCGGGGCCTTGCTCTCTCGCGTCGTACCACTCGTGTCCGGCGTCGGTGAGAGCCGGCGCGAGGACGGCGCCGACCTTCCCGTCTGCCCCATAGAGAGCGACACGCATCACGCGGCCCGCTCGAGGAGGGTCGGATCGACGCGCTCGACCGCCTCTGTGAACCGCTTCTCGTCCGCGCCGATCCCCGCCACGGAGAGCCGGCCGGGCGTGAAGAGCGCGTCGGCGAGCTCCGCCACCTCGTCCGCCGTGACCTGCTCGAGCCGCTCGACGATCTCCTCCGGATCGAGCAGCGGCGTGTCGGTCACGAGCGACTTCCCGAGTCGCGTCATGCGAGCGGATGTCGATTCGAGGGAGAGCAGAATGCGTCCTTTGAGGTTCTCCTTGGCACGCGCGAGCTCCTCCGGCCGCACGTTGCCGGAGGCGATGTCGGCGAGCTCGGAGACGCAGATCTCGAGGCACTCGGTCAGGTTGTCCTCGCGCGTGCCGACGTAGACGCCGACCTGGCCCGCGTCGGAGTACTGCGAGGAGTAGCTGTAGACCGAGTACGCCATGCCTCGCTTCTCGCGGATCTCCTGGAAGAGCCGCGACGACGCCGATCCGCCGACGATCGCGTCCATGAGCGAGGCTGCATAGCGCCGCTCGTCCGTTCGTGCGATGCCGCGAGCGCTCAGGCAGACGTGGTACTGCTCGGTGTCCTTGCGCAGGAACCGAATGCCCGGCTTGCCGGTGCCGCGGAGTGCCTTTCGCGCGGCGAGCCCAGGGCCTGAGTGCGGGCCGTTTCGACGGCTCCGCAGCATCGCCGTCAACGCCTCGTGGTCGACGTTTCCCGCTGCAGCCAGCACGATGCGGTTCGGCCGGTAGGCACGCTCGTGGTAGCCCCCCAGCGCGCGGCGCGAGACGCTCGAGATGACCTCTGCGCTCCCGATCACCGGCCGCCCGAGCGGATGGGACCCGAACACGGCCTCGGCGGCGATGTCGTGGACGAGGTCGTTCGGCGTGTCCTCCACCATCGCGATCTCCTCGAGCACGACCTCGCGCTCGGAGTCGACGTCGACGAACGCGGGCCGGAAGACCATGTCGGCCATCACGTCGAGCGCGCGCTCGAGCCGGTCGTCGGGGACACGCGCGTACACGACCGTCGTCTCACGCGAGGTCGCCGCGTTCAGCTCGCCGCCGAGCTCGTCGAAGATCTCCGCGATCTCCTGCGCCGAGTCGCGCGCCGAGCCCTTGAACAGCAGGTGCTCGATGAAGTGCGAGACGCCGGCACGCGAGTCGGTCTCGTCGCGCGAGCCGGCGCCGATCCAGAAGCCGAGCGCCACCGAGCGCACGCCGGGAACGCGCTCCGAGATGACGCGCTCGCCGCTTCGGAGCGTGGTGAGCCGATGGGTCGACACGTCGCGGGATCGTAGCCCGGCCGAGCGCGTCCAACGGAGAGGGCCCGCCGTAGCGGGCCCTCTCTTCTCAACAGGACGGCTCTACGACATCAGGCGTCACACGGGATCGCGGCCATGATCGCCAGGATCCCGAGCGGGCCGCCGAGCAACGTGTCGGCCTGTGCCTGCGTCAACTTGCCCGACTGCACGTAGGCATTGACCTCGTTGACGAATGCCTGCAGCTGGTTGCACGCGGTCGGCTGATTCGGCTTGGAGTTCAGGCTGTCGATCGCGTGGTTCAGCTTCACGATGAACGAGTTCGCCTGGCCGTGGTTCAGCACTCCCGCCGTCTCCAGGTCCTCGAGCGTGTCGATCACGGCCGGGATCGCCTGAGC
>DASUFC010000090.1:0-8433 GCA_036274755.1 Gaiellaceae bacterium | reverse complement strand
CGTGGGCGACTACCTCGCGATCGTGACGCTCTTCTTCGGGCAGATCTTCTACATCATCGCCACGCAGGGCTACCGGATCTCGTTCCTCGGCCTCAACAAGGACCTCGGCTTCGACCGGGCCAACTGGGACCTGACGGGAGGGCCCAACGGCATCGCGAACGTCGATCGGCTCGGCATCTTCGGGCTCGAGGCCTCGAGCGAGCGCGCGTACTTCTACATCACGCTCAGCGCGGTGGTCGTCGTCTTCGCGGCGCTCGCGCTCGCCAACCGGTCACGGACGGGGCGCGCGTGGCGGGCGCTGCACGACGACGCGCTCGCCGCGCAGGCGATGAGCATGCCCGTCAATTGGCTGAAGCTGCTCGCGGTCGCTCTCGGCGCGGCCGTTGCGGCGCTTGCGGGGACGATCAACGCGGCGCTCCTGCAGGGCGCGTTCCCCGACGACTACAACACGCAGGTCCTGATCATCATCTACGCGATGGTGATCCTCGGCGGGGCAGGGAGCCTCACCGGCGCGGTCCTCGGCGCGTTCGTCGTCTCCGTCCTCATGCTCGAGGGCCTGCGCCCGCAGACGCCCATCGGCGACTTCACCGGGAACGGGCGCTGGGTGTTCTACGCGGGGATCCTCGTCGTCCTCGTTGCCGTGATCCGGCCGTGGCGCCGTCTCGCCGCCATCCTCGCCGGGATCGTGGCGTTCGGGGTGGTCGTGCACGCCATCGTGGCCGTGACGACCGAACGCGGCACGGACGGGCTCCTCAACACGGGGCCGGACGAGTACTCGGACGGCGGGCCGCTCGGCTGGCTCATCAGGCACTGGCTGGCGCTCCCCGCCGGAACGTACGAGGAGGGCTCGCGCGCCTGGTTCAACTTCGCCCTCGTGGGGCTCATTGCGCTCGTCCTCACGCTGACTCTCGTGCACGGGTGGGTCCGCGACGCGCTCATCGTGCCGACGGTCTGGCTCGCAGGCTTCGTCTGGGAGACGCGGCTCGCGCAGGAGACGTCAGGCCCGACCCGTTTCCTGCTTCTCGGCGCGATCCTCATCGGGCTGATGATCGCGCGGCCGCAGGGACTTCTCGGCAAGCCTCGGGTGGAGATCGTCTGATGGCCGAGCCCCTGCTCCAGCTCGAGGGGATCTCGAAGTCGTTCGGCGGCCTCGCCTGCATCCAGGACCTCGATCTCGCGGTTCGCGAGCGCGAGATCGTCAGCGTCATCGGCCCGAACGGCGCCGGCAAGACCACGCTCTTCAATCTCGTGACCGGGATGTACCGGCCCGACGAAGGTGACATCAGGCTGGACGGGGAGAGCATCGTCGGGCTCGCCCCGCACAAGATCACGAACCGGGGTATCGCCCGGACGTTCCAAACGCTCCGGCTGTTCCTCAACATGAGCGTCAAGGACAACGTCATCGCGGCGACGTACGGCCGCACGCACGCATCGCTCGCCGAGTCGATCCTGCGCCTCCCGCGCGCGAGGCGAGAGGAGCGCGAGTCCCGAGCGCTCGCCGAGGAGCGGCTCTCGTTCTTCGGCCAGCGGCTCATGGGGTACCGCTGGAACCAGCCGGCATACAGCCTCTCGTACGCGAACCGGCGTCGCCTCGAGATCGCGCGCGCGACCGCGACCGATCCCAGGATCCTGCTCCTCGACGAGCCGGCCGCCGGCATGAACCCGGTCGAGACGCACGAGATCACGGAGCTCATCGCGCAGCTGCGTGACGAGGGCCGCTACACGATCCTCGTCATCGAGCACGACATGCACGTCGTCGAGGGCATCTCGGACCGCGTGGTCGCGCTCGATCACGGCGTGAAGATCGCCGAGGGCTCGTTCGAGCAGGTGGCTACCGATCCCCGCGTCGTCGAGGCGTATCTCGGAACCGCCGGAACGGACACGAAATGAGCCGCGCGGCGACGAACGGCTCCGGAGCGCTGCTCTCGCTCGAGGGCATCAACACGTTCTACGGGCAGATGCACATCCTCCAGGACGCGAACCTGCGGGTCGGGCCGGGCGAGCTCGTCTGCCTGCTCGGCGGCAACGCATCCGGGAAGTCGACGACGCTCAAGACCGTCCTCGGGATCGTCCGGCCGCGTAGCGGGACCGTGAGCTTCGACGGCGAGGACGTCACCGGCCGGCCGACGAGCTATCGCATCGGGAAGGGGATGGCGATCGTTCCCGAGAACCGGCGCCTCTTCGGCCCCATGACGGTGCTCGAGAACCTGCAGATGGGCGCGTACCTGCACGGTGGCGGCGATCCGGAGGACTACGAGCGCGTCTACACGCTCTTCCCGCTCCTCTACGAACGGCGCTCACAGCTCGCAGGGACTCTCTCAGGGGGCGAGCAGCAGATGGTCGCGATGGGCCGCGCGCTCATGGCGCGGCCGAAGCTCATGCTCATGGACGAGCCGTCGATGGGCCTCGCGCCGATCCTCGTCCAGCGCAGCTTCGAGATCATCAAGCAGGTCAACGACGCGGGCGTCGCGATGCTCGTCGTCGAGCAGAACGCCAATGTGTCGCTCTCGATCGCCCACCGCGGGTACGTGCTCTCGACGGGACGGGTCGTGCTCGAGGGGAAGGCGGCGGACCTCCTGCAGCACGAGGACCTGCGCAAGGCGTACCTCGGGAGATGAGCCTCGGTGAGGCCATCCGGGCCGAGTTCCCGATCTTCGAGCACACGGTCTATGCGAACTCGTGCTCGCAGGGCGCGCTCTCGAACCGCGTGCGCGCCGCGGCCGAGTCGTGGCTCGAGGGGTGGGACGAGAACGGTGCGGAATGGGAGTACTGGGTCGAGCGGAACGAAGCCGCCCGAGCGGCTTTCGCCGAGCTTGTCCACGCGAAGACGGACGACGTCGCCGTCACGACCTCCGTCTCACAGGGCGTCTCCGCACTCGTGTCGGCGCTCGACCTCTCGGGCGAGCGGAACCGGATCGTGATCAGTGAGTACGAGTTCCCGACGGTTGGCCAGATCG
Organism: Gaiellaceae bacterium; assembly: GCA_036274755.1. Classification (GTDB taxonomy): domain Bacteria; phylum Actinomycetota; class Thermoleophilia; order Gaiellales; family Gaiellaceae; genus GMQP-bins7. Next base: position 5,476 of record DASUFC010000090.1, on the reverse strand, counting down.
CGCACGCACAGGAGCTGCGCGGGGCGAAGGTCGTCCACGTGGCGCCCGGCGCCGACGGTGTCATTCCCCTCGACGGCTTCGCGGAGGCGATCGACGAGCGGACGGCGCTCGTGTGCTGCACGGCCGTCTCGTTCCGCTCGGGCCATCGCAACGACGTCGCCGGGATCGCTCGGCTCGGCCACGAGCACGGCGCGATCGTCCTCGCGGACAGCTACCAGGCCGTCGGGGCGCTCGAGCTCGACGTGCGAACGCTCGGCCCGGACGTCGTCACCGGAGGAACCGTGAAGTACCTCCTCGGCTCGGCGGGTCTCGGCTTCATGTGGGTTCGCGACTCGCTGCGCTCCTCGCTTCTTCCCACGCAGACCGGGTGGTTCGCCGACGAGGACATCTTCGCCATGTCCATCGCCGACTACTCACCGCACGCGACCGCGCGGCGCTTCGACAGCGGCACGCCGCCGGTGCCGTCTCTCTATCCGGGCGTCGCCGGGATGGGGGTGATCGCGGAAGTGGGCATCCCGGAGATCGAGTCGCACGTCCGCGGTCTCGCCGATCGGCTGCTCGCCGGCCTCGACGAGCTCGGTGCAAGGGTCGCGACCGCCCGCGGCGAGCACCAGTACGGGCCCCTGATCTGCGTCGTCTCGACCGACCCCAATGCGCTCGTCGATGCTCTTGCCCGCGAGCGGATCGTCACGTCGACCCGAGATCGGAACCTCCGGATCTCGCTCCACCTCTACAACGTGGACGAGGACGTCGACCGGATCCTCGAGGCGCTCCGCAAGCACGCGCACCTGCTGGCGTAGCGCCGATTACGTGCGCGGCACGACGAGGCCCGACTCGTAGGCGACGACGACGGCCTGCGCCCGATCGCGCAGCCCGAGCTTGCGGAGCACGTGGCTCACGTGCGTCTTGACCGTCTCGTCCGAGAGGACGAGACGGCTCGCGATCTCGTGGTTGGAGAGCCCCTCGGCGACGAGGCCGAGGATCTCCGTTTCGCGAGGCGTGAGCTCGGTCAGTGATTCAGGCTTGACCTGGCGCGGCCGGAGGCGCGCGAACTCGGCGATCAGCCGGCGCGTGACTCTCGGCGCGAGAAGCGCATCGCCGGCAGCGACGACCCGAACCGCATCGAACAGCGTCTCGGCCCTCACATCCTTGAGGAGGAACCCGCTCGCGCCGGCCTGCAGGGCGTCGTAGACGTAATCGTCGAGGTCGAACGTCGTCAGGACGAGGATGCGCGGGCCGTCGTCTCCGGCCTCTTCCACGATCCTCCGCGTCGCCTCGATCCCGTCCATCACTGGCATGCGGACGTCCATCAGGACGACGTCCGGATCGTGCTCGGCGCTCAACGCGACAGCCTCGGCACCGTCGGCGGCACGTGCGACGACGGTCAGATCCTCCTGCGTCCCGAGCAGCGCGGCGAAGCCGTCCCGCACGACCTCCTGGTCGTCCGCAACGAGCGCCCGGATCACGAGTCCTCGCCGTCCGTCGGCAGCTGGACGTCCACCGCGAACCCGCCGCCCTCCGCCGCGCCGCACGCGAAGGTGCCGCCGGCGATCGCCGTCCGGTCGCGCATCCCCACGATCCCGTGTCCGGCCACGAGGTCCTCGGACGGGCCCGGTCCGTAGTCGCGGATGCGAAGGCGCAGCTCGTTCTCACCGAACGTGACCTCGACGTCGACGTCGCTGCCGGGCGCGTGGCGCCGGGCATTCGTCAGAGCCTCCTGCACGATCCGATATGCGGCGAGGTCGATGCCCGCCGGAAGCGGGACGGCCTTGCCCTGCATGATCAGGCGGATGCTCGAGCCGGCGTCTCGCGCCGTGTCGACGAGCTCGCCGAGCTGGTCGAGTCCCGGCTGCGGCGCGCGATCGGAGTCGCCGTCTGCGTCCTCGCGCAGTACGCCGAGCAACCGGCGCGTCTCGGTGAGCGCGTCTCGGGCGGTGTTCCCGATCGCCTCGAATCGACCTCGCGCATCGGCCGACAGCTTCGGCGAGGTGAGCCGTGCCGTCTCGGTCTGGACCGCGATGACGGAGAGGTGGTGCGCCACGATGTCGTGCAGCTCACGCGCGATCGCGGCGCGCTCCTCCATGGCGGTCTGCTCGCGGGTGCTCTCGGCCATCGCCGCCTGCGTCGCGTCGAGGGCCGTCACCGCTTCGCTCTCCTTGCGGCGCGACTCGCCCACGAGAACGGCTGCGACGAGGAGCAGGAAGGGGCCGATGCTCGCGAGACCCACCCGGCCGCCGTCGAACGGCACGAGCGCATTCGCGAGGAAGAAGAAGAGGATGGGCACGGCCCAGAGCCGGCCCCGGCGCGCGACCATGTACCCGACCGCGTAGAGCAGGACGCCGAGCGCGCTCAAGGTCACCGCCGTGTCGGGGCTCGCGAGGATCACGAACGAGAAGAAGCCCGCCGCGTATGCGGCGAGAACCGGGTAGCGGGTCGTCGCCAGGAGCGGGAGGACGGCGAAGACGTTCAGGAGGACCGCCGTGGTCGGATCCGCGCCGCCGCTGTCGAACAGCAGCTCGGGGTTGTCGGGCGTGTACAGGGTCGCCTCGACCGCCGCCGTCATGGCCAGCACGAGCGTCAGGACGAGTCGGCCGTCCCGGCCCGAGAACAGCCGCCGAGCCGACTCGACGATGTCGTCGACCTCGCGGGGGATCTCCACCAGGCCATTGTCGTGCGCGGCCGCCGGCTCTGCCTCACGCGCTGCCAGGATCTTCGTCCTCGCTCCGCAGGGTGAGACGGGACGCCGGTCTCACCCCGCGGACGTGCTCGAAAGTCACCGCTGCCGCGCGACGCGACGGCGCGCCTCGGGCCGTACCGTCGTCGGCATGGAAGCCGTCGTGGAGACGAGCGGACTGACGAAGCGGTTCGGCCGGACGGTCGCCGTCGACGATCTGTCGATCGCCGTTCGCCCGGGCGTCGTCACGGGCTTCGTCGGACCGAACGGAGCCGGCAAGACGACGACGATGCATCTGTTGCTCGGACTCGCCACGCCCGATGCGGGCGAGGCGCTGGTCCGGGGCAGGCCGTTCAGGACCATCGAGCGGCCTCTCACCGTCGTCGGGGCGCTTCTGGACGCGCGCGCCTTCCACCCGAGCCGGTCCGCGCGGAGCCACCTCTGCTGGCTCGCCCGGAGCAACGGCATCCCGCCCGGACGCGCCGACGAGGTGCTCCGCCTCGTCGGGCTCTCGAAGGTCGCGCGGCGGCGGGCCGGGGCGTTCTCGACGGGGATGCGACAGCGTCTCGGGATCGCAGCCGCCCTCCTCGGCGACCCGCCGATCCTGATCCTCGACGAGCCGACGATCGGGCTCGATCCCGAGGGCATTCAATGGATGCGCGAGACGCTCCGCGGGCTCGCGGCGGAGGGACGTACGGTCTTCGTCTCGAGCCATCACATGGGGGAGCTCGAGGACACCGCCGATCATCTCGTGGTGATCGGCAGGGGTCGTCTCCTCGCCGACGTGTCCGTGAGTGAGCTGATCGAGCGCGCGTCGGGAGAGCGCGTCGAGATCAGGACGCCCGACACCCAGGAGGCGATGGCCCTGCTCGCGAGCACGGGTGCGACCGTCGTGTCGAGCGGGCGGGACAGCGTCGAGGCGCACGGCATCGCCGCGCACCGGGTCGCGGAGCTCCTCGTCTCGCGGAGGATCCGGCTCGAGGAGCTGCGCTCCAGCCGCGCCTCCCTCGAGGAGGCCTACTTCTGGCTCACGCGCGACGCAGCCGACCACTCGGCCGTATCCGTGGGTGCGGAGAGGTCCGTCGCATGACCCGCACGCTCCACTCGGAGTGGACGAAGCTCAGGACGCAACGGGGAACACTCGTCGCGCTCCTCGCGACCGGTGTCCTGATGGCGGGGTTCTCGGCGTTCTTCGCGTCCGAGCAGCAGACGGACACGAGGTTCCCCGGAGATGACGACGTCATCCAGATGGGCCTCATGGGAGTCGCGTTCGCTGAGCTCGCCGTGGTCGTCGTGGGCGCCTCGCTCATCACGTCCGAGTTCGCGACCGGGATGATGCGCACGACGTTGACGGCGACGCAGGGACGTGCCCGGGTGCTCGCGTCGAAGGCGATCGTCCTGTGCATCGTGGTCTTCCCGGTCGCGCTCGTCGCAGCGGCCGTCGGCTTCGTCCCCGCGCAGTCGCTCCTCCGCGCAAACGGCTACGCGCCGCCGGCGTACGCGGAGGTGTCGCTCACCGATCCGACCGCAATCCGCGCGGTGGTCGGAACGGCGCTGCTCCTGACCGCGTACGCCGTCATCGCGCTCGGCTTGGGGACGATCCTGCGGCACTCGGGTGCGACGATCGCCGCGGGGGTGGGGGTCCTCTTCCTCCCGCTGCTCTTCCTCGGCACCTTTCCCGCGACGTTCGCGCGCCGGATGGAGCAGCTCACGCCGCTGGCGGGCATGGCGATCCAGTCGCGTGGCGACCGCATGCTCAGCGCATTCGACGGTCGCGCGGGCATGCCGATCCAACCCTGGCAAGGGCTCGCCGTCGCGTTCGCCTGGGCTCTCGGGCTCCTCGTTCTCGGTGGCCTGGCGCTCCGCTATCGCGACGTCTGATCCCGCCTGAGCGCTGCGATACTGCAGCGCAATGGACCCCCGCGACAGTGCCGACGCCCTCGAGGACACGATCGCGCGCTACAACGACGCCTGGAACGCGCAGGACGTCGAGGCGATCGTCGCCTTCCACGCTCCTGGCATGGTGTTCCAGAACCACACCGCCGGAGATCGCGTCGAGGGCGACGCGGTGGGACCGCACATCGCGGGGATCTTCGAGCGCAACCCGGACCTGCGCTTCACGGGCCGCAGGCTCTACGCACGCGACGGCCTGGTCGTGAGCGAGTGGACGGCGACCGCCACCAACCGGGAGGGCCGGCGGGTCGAGTGGGACGGCGTGGACGTCTTCCCGTTCGAGGGCGGGCTGATCGTCCGCAAGGACGTCTACTCGTCCTCGCATGCGCCGCGTGTGGTCGACGAATAGGTGACGCGGCCGCGCGTGCACGAGGCGGCCGGTGTCCCGGCAGAGATCGAGCAGCAGCTCTCCGCGTCGTTCGACCTCGTCGATGCGCCGGCCGGCGCGGACGGTGTCGTCACGACTCCCGCAGTGCCGGTCGACGCGGCGTTCCTCGACGCCATCGGGCCGCAGCTGCGCATCGTCGCGAACTACGCGGTGGGGCTGGACAACATCGACCTCGACGAGACGCGCTCCCGCGGCATCGTCGTGTCGAACACGCCTGGCGTCCTGACGAACGCGACGGCCGAGCACGCGATCGGGCTCATGCTCGCACTGCTGCGGCGCATCGTGGAGGGCGACCGCGCGCTGCGTCGTCGCGATGCGTGGGAGTGGGGGCCGGACTTCATGGTGGGAGAAGGTCTCGAGGACAAGCACGTGCTCGTCGTCGGCCCGGGCCGTATCGGCACGCGCGTCGCCGAGCTCGCACGTGCGCACGGCGCCGAAACGAGCTTCGTAGGCCGCGACGG
>DASUFC010000089.1:0-7110 GCA_036274755.1 Gaiellaceae bacterium | reverse complement strand
CTCGAGCTCTCCGCCTGTCGTGAGCGCGATGTCCACGAACGGGCCGAGAGGGCGTGGCGTGAAGAGGGGATCGCAGGCGCCGACGAGGACACGGGCATCGCGACTGCCGTCCTCGAGGAAGCGTTGCACCAGAGCCGTCTTCCCGACTCCCGCCTCCCCCGCGAGGAACACGATGCAACCGCGCCCCGTGCGCGCCTCGGCGAGCGCGCCGCCGAGCCCGGCGAGTGCGTCGTCCCGTTCGAGCAGGCCGTGATCCGCCGCATACGGGAGCGCCACAGCGTTCACCAGCGGATCGTGGACCTTCGGGTGTGCCGAATGCAAGCCCGGGCCTCGCTAGGATCGGGTGCATGGTCACGGTCGAAGTCGACCCGAACCTCGGGGCGCGCATCGTCGAGGACGCCAAGGAGTACGTCCTCTACTCCTGGTCGGTGCAGGACGCGATCAACCCGATCGCCGTCGCAGGTGCCGAGGGTCGCTATTTCTGGGACTACGAGGGGAAGCGCTATCTCGACTTCGCGTCGCAGCTGGTCAACGTCAACATCGGCCATCAGCACCCGAAGATCATCGCGGCGATCAAGGAGCAGGCGGACAGACTGTGCACTATCGGCCCGCCGATGGCGTCCGAGTCCCGCTCTCGGCTCGGGAAGCTCCTCGAGGAGGTCACGCCCGGAGACCTCTGCATGTCGTTCTTCACGAACTCGGGCGCGGAGGCGAACGAGAACGCGATCAAGCTCGCGCGGCTCGCGACGGGACGCAACAAGATCATCGCGCGCTACCGCTCGTACCACGGCGCCACGCACGGTGCGGTGATGCTCACGGGCGACCCGCGGCGCTGGCCGAACGAGCCGGGGATGGGCGGGGTCGTGCGCATGCTCGACCCGTACACGTATCGGTGCCCGGCGGGCCATCCCGATCCGTGCCCCGTCTGCTCGGGCGCGCCTCACCTCGAGGAGATCCTCGAGTACGAGGGCCCGCAGACCGTCGCCGCGGTGATCCTCGAGACGGTGACCGGGACGAACGGGATCATCCCGCCGCCACCCGGATACCTCCAGGCGATCCGCGAGGTCTGCGACCGGCACGGGATTCTCCTGATCCTCGACGAGGTCATGGCCGGCTTCGGCCGCACCGGGCGCTGGTTCGCCTGCGAGAACTGGGACGTCGTGCCCGACATCCTCACGGTTGCGAAGGGCATCAACTCGGGCTACGTCCCGCTCGGCGCGATGATCATCCGAGAGCACCTGAGGGAATCGGTTCGTGGGCGCTTCTTCCCGGGCGGGCTCACGTACGCGGGGCATCCGCTCGCGTGCGCGTCCGCGGTGGCCTCGATCGAGGCGTTCCGGGAGGAGGGCGTCGTCGAGAACGCTGCCGAGGTCGGGTCGTACCTGGGAGCGGGTCTGCAGGAGCTGGCGTCGAGCCACCCGTCGGTCGGCGAGGTGCGCGGGCTCGGGTGCTTCTGGGGGATCGAGCTCGTGAAGAACCGCGAGACGCGCGAGATGCTCGTCCCGTTCAACGGCTCCGGCGAGGCCGCCGTCCCCGTGGCGCGGCTCGCGAAGGCGGCGCTCGAGCGCGGGCTGTACCTCATGACGCACTGGAACGTGGTGATGGCCGTACCGCCGCTCACGATCACGCGCGACGAGGTCGACGAGGGTCTGGCGATCCTCGACGAGGCCCTCGCGTTCGCGGACGAGTACGTCGTCGCCTAGCGCGTGAGCGCGGTCGTCGAGCTGACGCGTCAGCTCGTCGCGATCGAGTCGATCAACCCCGAGCTCGGCGTCGGTGGGTCGGGCGAAGGAGAGCTGGCCCGGTTCGTCGCCGGGTGGTGCGAGCGCGCGGGTCTCGAGACGGCGCTCTCCGAGCCGGCGCCCGGGAGGCCCAACGTCGTCGCGGTCGCGCGGGGGAGCGGAGGCGGCAGCTCGCTGATGCTGAACGCGCACATGGACACGGTCGGCGTCGCCGGCATGTCGGACCCGTTCGGAGGGCGCCTCGAGAACGGACGGCTCTACGGACGCGGCGCGCAGGACATGAAGGGCAGCCTGGCCGCGTGCATGCTGGTGGTGGCCGGAGCGAAGGAGCGCGGTTTCCGCGGAGACGTCATCCTCACCGCCGTCTCCGACGAGGAGGTTGCGAGCGTCGGGACCGAGGCGATCGCGGCGACCGTGCGCGCCGACGCGGCGATCGTCACCGAGCCGACCGACATGGAGGTGGCGATCGCCCATCGCGGCTTCGTCCATCTCGAGATCGAGACCGTCGGGCGGGCGGCGCACGGGTCGCGTCCCGATCTCGGGATCGACGCCATTGCCAAGATGGGACGCGTCCTCGTCGGGATCGAGGAGCTCGACCTCCGCCTTCGGGCGGAACCGGCGCATCCGCTTCTCCGTAGCGGGAGCGTTCACGCGTCGCTCGTCGAGGGTGGCCAGGAGTACTCGAGCTACCCCGCGCGCTGCGTCGTGCAAGCTGAGCGGCGGACGATTCCCGGGGAGACGGTCGAGAGCGCTCTTGCGGAGCTCCAGGGCGTTCTCGACGATGCAGCGAGCTCCGATCCGGACTTCCGGGGGGCGGTCCGCGCACGCGCGTCGCGCCAGCCGTTCGAGGTCGCCGAGGATGCTGCGATCGTCACGGCGGTTCGCCGGTGCGCCGCGGCCGTGACCGGCACCGAGGCCGACGTCGTCGGCGTCTCGTTCTGGGCCGACTCGGCGCTTCTCTCGTCCGCCGGGATCCCGACGGTGCTCTTCGGCCCCAAGGGCGAGGGCCTGCACACGGAGGTCGAATGGGTCGACGTCGCGTCGCTCGAGCAGTGCGTCGAGATCTACTCCGCGGTCGCGGCGGAGGTGTGCGGCTGACTACCGCTCGAGGAAGTCGAGGAGGACCTCGGCCGTCACCTCGAATGCGTCCCAGAGGACGGAATGCCCGCCGGGGACGACGGCGACTTCGAGAAGGTCTCCGAGCGCCGCGCGATGCGCGTCCTCGAGGTGGTCGTAGGGGAGGTAGGAGTCCTCTCCGAGCACGATGAGCGTCGGCACGCGGACGTCCTCGAAGGGCGGCGGCGTGGAAGCCATCTCGCCGTATGCGGCCACGACAGCGGACTGGCAATAGCGATACCGGACACGCCCGTCGTCGCCCGTCTCGACGTGTGACGCCAGATCCTCGACGACGAGCTCCCGTGGCGCGTCGTGCAGCTGGCTCTCGTCGAAGCGGCGATCGACGAGCTCGTCGAACGAGACGTACGAAGCATCCGGTCGCGAGCGCTCGGCGGCCGCGAGCGCGACGTGGGGAGGGAGGAGGATCGCCGGATCGAGGAGGACGAGCTTCGGTACGCGACCCGGTGCGCGGGCGGCGAGCTCGAACGCGAGCCGACCACCGAACGAGTGACCGACGAGGCACGCGTCCTCTCCCCCGACGGTCTCGAGGACGGCGTCGCAGTGTGTGGCGATGTCCCAGGGCGGCTCCCACGGCGACGAGCCGTGGCCGAGGAGATCGGGTGCGAGGACGTGGTAGTCGGCGAGCTCCGCCGCGAGGGGCGCGAAGTGGCGCCCATGGTTGCGGACGCCGTGAAGGCAGACGATGCGTGGCGCCCCGGGCGCGCCCCACTCGTGGAGCGCGAGCCTCACGCAGTCGCGTGCAGCGCGTCGAGCGAGTCGGGCACCAGCTCCGTCCGGCGCTCGTCCTTCTCCTTCACGAGCGACCAGATGACGGTGCCGTCCTTGTCGATGAGAAACGTGCCACGGTGCGGAGCGCCGGTGCTCTCGTTGAAGACGCCGTACGCCTTGGCTGCGGCGCCGTGGGGCCAGAAGTCGGACACGAACGTGTACTCCGCGCCGAGCTCCTTCTTCCACGCCTGCCGCGCGGGAGCCGCGTCGCAGGAGACGAACACGATCTCCGTCCCGGCGTCACGGAACGACGTCAGGTTCTCCTGGAGGTCGCGGGCCTCGTCCTCGCAGACGGGCGTGAAGGCGAACGGGTGGAAGACGAGGAGGACGTTGGAGCGACCGTGGAAGTCGGAGAGGCGAACGCGCTCGTCGTGGCTCACCTCGAGGTCGAACTCGGGTGCGCTCTCACCTGTCTTCACCGCCATCTCCCTGCTCCTCTCCCGCGCCGGACGGTCGATAGTACCGCCGCCCGCGCAGCTCTTCCGGGAGGTACGAGACGTCGAAGCCCGCCGGATCGTCGTGCGGGTAGAGGTAGCCCTCGCCGTGGCCGCGAGCCTTCGCGGCCGTCGCATGGCCGGTCGAGCGGAGCATCGCGGGCGGACGGGCGTTCCCGTGCTCGCGCACGTCTCGACGCGCCTCCCAGATCGCGACCGCCGAGGCGTTCGACTTCGGAGCGCGCGCGAGGTAGATCGCGGCTTGGGAGAGGTTCAGCTGCGCTTCCGGGAGGCCGACGTGCTCGAGCGCCTGTGCCGCCGCCACGGCGACGACGAGCGCATTCGGGTCGGCGTTGCCGACGTCCTCGGAGGCGAGGATGACCATTCGCCGCGCAATGAAGCGCGGGTCCTCGCCGGCTTCGAGCATCGCGGCGAGGTAGTAGACGGCCGCGTCGGGGTCGCCGCCGCGCATCGACTTGATGAAGGCGGACGCGAAGTCGTAGTGCTGGTCGCCCTTGCGGTCGTACAGGAGCGGGCGCTTGCGCGATGCGTCGAGGACGTGCGTCTCGCTCACGGCCGTGCCGTCCGCCTCGGCCGTCGCCGCGGCGAGGTCGAGGATCTGAAGCGCTGCGCGCGCGTCCCCTCCCGCGCGAGCAGCGATCAGCGACAGGACGTCCGACGACGTCTCGGCCCCGAGCTCAGCTGCGCCGCGGCCGAGGATCACGACGAGCTCGTCCTCCGACAGCGCCGTCAGCTCGATCACCGTGCAGCGCGAGAGGAGCGCGGAGTTGACCTCGAAGTACGGGTTCTCGGTAGTGGCTCCGATGAGCGTCACGAGCCCGTCCTCGACGGCGTGGAGGACCGAGTCCTGCTGAGCCTTGTTGAAACGGTGGATCTCGTCGATGAAGAGGATCGTCCTGACGGCGTTGCCGCCGAGCCGGTCTCGCGCCCGCGCGATGACGGCCCGCACGTCGTCGACGCGAGCGGACACGGCGGACAGCTCCTCGAACGCCGCCCCGGTGCGCTCGGCGACGATACGCGCCGTGGTCGTCTTCCCGGTCCCAGGCGGCCCGAACAGGATCATCGAAGGCGGGCGGTCCTCCTCGATCGCTCGCCGCAGCGCCGATCCCGGCCCGAGGACGTGCTGCTGGCCGACGAGCTCGTCGAGCGTCGACGGCCGCAGACGGACGGCGAGCGGCGCGTTCTCGGCCTGGCGCTCGCGCGCCGCTTCGCTGAAGAGGTCGGCCACGCGGGAAGTATGCTCCCGGCCCCATGACCCTACGTGACGAGGTCACGGCACTCCTCCAGTCGCTCGTGCGGCTCGACACGGTGAACCCACCCGGGAACGAGACGCGCGCGGCCGAGCTGCTCGCGGGCTACCTCGCGGAGAACGGCGTCGAGTCCCAGCTCTACGCCCGCGTTCCCGAGCGCGCGAATCTCGTCGCCCGGATCCCGGGCGGAGACGGCCCGACTCTCGCGTTCCTGTGCCACACGGACACGGTCCTCGCGGATCCGGGCGAGTGGGACCGCGATCCGTGGTCGGGCGACCTCGTCGACGGCGAGGTATGGGGCCGTGGCGCGCTCGACATGAAGGGCCAGGTCGCGGCGAACGCCGTCGCGTTCGCGTCGCTCGCGCGAGAGGGGTTCGTCCCGTCCGGTGACCTTCTCTTCATCGCCACGGCCGACGAGGAGGTGGGTGACGGGTACGGGCTCGTCTGGCTGTGCAGTGAGCACCCGGACGCGGTGCGCTGCGACTACGCGGTCAACGAGGGCGGCGGCGAGCGGCTCGTGCTGGGCGGGAAGCCCGTGTACCTGTGCGCGTCGGCCGAGAAGGCCTCCGCCCCGTTCGTCGTGCGCGTCCACGGACGCAGTGGGCATGCCTCCATGCCGGGGATCGCCGACAACGCGCTCGTCAAGTCCGCCCGCTACCTCGAAGCGCTCGGGTCGTACGCGCCGCCGATCGAGGAGATCCCCGAGGCACGGGGGCTCCTCGAGGCGGTGCTGGGCGAGATGCCTCCGCTCGACGACGCGCTCGAGCGGGCCTCGGCGATCCACCCGATGCTCCCGGCGCTCGTCGAGCCGCTCCTGTCCTTCACGCTCTCGCCGACGATGATCGACGCGTCGCATCAGCGAAATGTCATCCCGGCCCAATGCGTGATCACGGTGGACTGCCGTCTCCTCCCCGAGACGACGCCGGCCGACGTCGAGCCGCTGATCCGCGCGGCGCTCGGCGACGGCAGCTACGACATCGAGTTCCAGGAGTACGTCGGCGGGACGCGCTCACCTCTCGACACGCCGCTCTGGAAGGCGCTCGCGCGCTTCACCGAGAAGATCGAGCCCGACGCTCGGCTCGCGCCGATGGCGTGCCCCGGCTTCACGGACAGCCACTTCCTCCGCGAGACGTTCGGTACGGTCGCGTACGGCTACTTCCCGGCCCTGGCCGACCCCATGGAGTTGACGAAGATGGTGCACTCGGCGAACGAGCGTGCGCGCGTGGAGGACCTCGAGCTCGGCACGAACATGCTGCGCGCGACGGCGCTCGAGCTGCTCGGCCAGTGAGCGACGTCGCCGACGCTCTCGTCGTCTTCGGCATCACCGGCGATCTGGCGCGCACGAAGACGCTGCCGGCGCTCTACGACCTCGCCGGGCAGGGGATCCTCACGTGCCCGGTGATAGGCGTCGGCCGTCGGCCGCTCCGGACGGACGAGCTGCACGAGCACGCCCGCTCGGCGATCGAGGCCGCGAAGGGCGAGACGCTCGAGCGGCGCGTTCTCGACGCGTTCCTCTCCCGGCTCTCGTACATCGGCGGCGAGGGGCAGGAGGTCTTCGACCGCCTGGACACCGCCCTCAAGGGCGCGAAGCTTCCCGTCTTCTACCTCGCCATCCCTCCCGCGAGCTTCCTCGACACGGCGGAGGAGCTTCAACACGAGGGGCTGCTCGACAACGCGCGTCTCGTGGTGGAGAAGCCGTTCGGAACCGATCTCGTCTCGGCGCGTGAGCTGAACCGGCGTCTCACCGCGCTCGTGCCG
>DASUFC010000088.1:0-3075 GCA_036274755.1 Gaiellaceae bacterium | reverse complement strand
CCTCGAGGCCGCGATCGACCATCGCCCGCACGTGACGATGGACGACGGCGCCGACGTGATCGGCATCCTCCACTCGGCCCGCCGCGAGCAGCTCGGCGACGTGATCGCCGGCACCGAGGAGACGACCACCGGTGTGATCCGCCTCCGCGCGCTCGAGCGCGATGGCAAGCTCGGCTTCCCGGTGATCGCGGTCAACGAGGCGAAGACCAAGCACCTCTTCGACAACCGCTACGGCACGGGGCAGTCGACGATCGACGGGATCATCCGCGCGACGAACGTGCTCCTCGCCGGACGGACCTTCGTCGTCGCCGGCTACGGGTGGTGCGGCCGCGGCGTCGCGATGCGGGCCAAGGGGCTCGGCGCACACGTCGTCGTTACCGAGGTCGACGCGATGAAGGCGCTCGAGGCCGTGATGGACGGCTTCCAGGTGATGCCGATGGCGAAGGCCGCCGAGATCGGCGACATCTTCGTCACCGCGACGGGCGACAAGCACGTCATCGCCCGCGAGCACATCGACCGCCTGAAGGACGGCGCGATCCTCGCGAACACCGGCCACTTCAACGTCGAGATCGACATCCCGGCGCTCCGCTCGCTCGCCACCGACACGCGCGAGGCCCGTCAGTTCGTCGAGGAGTTCACGCTTGCGAACGGCCGCAAGGTGTACCTCCTGGCGGAGGGCCGGCTCGTCAACCTCGCCGCGGCGGAGGGGCACCCTGCGCAGGTGATGGACATGTCGTTCGCCAACCAGGCGCTCGCCGCCGAGCACGTGATCACGAACGCCGCCTCGCTCGAGCGGACGGTCTACGACGTGCCGAAGGAGATCGACGACGAGATCGCGCGCCTCAAGCTCGCGACGATGGGCGTCGCGATCGACCAGCTGACGGAAGAGCAGGCCGCCTACCTCGCCTCGTGGGACGAAGGGACTTGAGGGCGGCTGGTGTCCGACTTCAAGTCGGACACCAGAGGAATGCGGCAGGCGTGGGGGCGAGGCTAGTCTCGCCCCCACGCATGTCCGAGCTCGAACCGCACCGGATCGTCCGGCTCGAGGACGACGCCGTCGTCGTCCTCGACCAGCGGCTGCTTCCCGGCGAGGAAGCCGACCTTCGTTGCTCGACCGCGGCCGAGCTCGCCGAGGCGATCCGGGTGCTCGCCGTGCGCGGGGCGCCTGCGATCGGGGTCGCCGCCGCGTACGGCATGGCGCTCGCGGCCGAGCGCGGCGACGACCTCGACATCGCGTTCGAGACGCTCTCGGCCTCGCGGCCGACGGCGGTCAACCTCCGCTGGGCGCTCGACGCAATGCGCGACGACCCGACGCGCGAGCGCGCCGAGCGCATCCACGCCGACGAGGTCGAGCGCTGCCGGCGGATGGGCGAGCACGCCGTCGAGCTGTTCCCGGCCGGCGCGCGTGTGCTGACGCACTGCAACGCCGGTGGCCTCGCAACGGGTGGCTACGGAACCGCCGTCGGTGCGATCCGGGCCGCCTACGAGGCGGGACTGGTCGCGCAGGTCTGGGTCGACGAGACGCGCCCGCTCCTGCAGGGCGCGCGGCTCACCGCCTGGGAGCTCGAGCAGCTCGGGATCCCGCACGCCGTGATCGTGGACGGCGCGGCTGCGTCGCTGATGGCGCGGGGCGAGGTCGACCTCGTGGTGACCGGTGCCGACCGTATCGCGGCGAACGGCGACGCGGCGAACAAGATCGGAACCTACGCGCTCGCCGTTCTCGCACGGCACCACGGCCTTCCGCTCGTGGTCGTCGCGCCAACCTCGACCCTCGATCCTGCCGCCGCCACCGGTGACGAGATCCCGATCGAGGAGCGCGACCCCGGCGAGGTGACACAGCGCTTCGCGGCCCGGAATCCCGCCTTCGACGTCACGCCGGCAGAGCTGGTCTCCGCGATCGTGACCGAGCTCGGCGTGCATCGGGCGCCGTACGCGGAGTCTCTCCCGCGCGAGACCGCCGCCGCACGATGATCCTCGACGAGGTCGACGCGGGCACGCGAACGGTGCTCGAGCGCTTCGGGTTCGACCCGGAGACCTTCGAGACACTGCGGGAGAAGGTCGCGTCGGGCGAGCTGTCGGCCGCTGCGAACGTCGCGCGCGGCTCGGTCGAGCCGCCGCGCGAGGAGGACGTCGCGCGACTTCCCGCGCCGGGCTCCGGCGACTGGAGCGATGCGCGCGCGGCCGGGGTCGAGGTGCTCCGGGCCGGTGGCGTCGCTCAGGTGGTGCTCGCCGGCGGGATGGCGACGCGCTTCGGTGGCGTCGTCAAGGGCGCGGTCGAGGCGGTGGACGGTCGCAGCTTCCTCTCGTGGAAGCTCGGCGAGACCGCTCGGCTCGCCGAGGCCCTCGGCGTCGAGGTGCCCGTCGCCCTGATGACGAGCTTCCAGACCGAGGACGAGACGCGTCTTCACGTCCGAGGGCTCGGCGTGCCCGAGCCGCTCTGGTTCTCGCAGTCCGTCTCGCTGCGCCTGACCGAGCACGGCGAGCTCTTCCTGGACGACGGCCGCCCCTCGCTCTACGCGCCGGGCCACGGCGACCTGCTCGGCGCGCTCCGCCGCTCGGGCACTCTCGCGTCGCTGCGTGAGCAGGGGGTCGAGCACGTCACCGTGTCGAACGTCGACAACCTCGGCGCGCGCCTCGACCCCGTCGTCCTCGGCGCACACGTGCTCGCCGGACGCCCGATGACCGCCGAGGTCGCGCGCAAAGAGGGTGACATGGGCGGCGCGCCGGCCCGCGTCGACGGCCGGCTCGGCCTGCTCGAGGGCCCCCAGTTCCCCGCCTCCTTCGACCAGGACCGGATCACCGTCTTCAACACGAACACGACGACGTTCGCCCTCGACGCGATCGACCGCGAGTTCGATCTGGAGTGGCTGTACGTCCGGAAGCTCGTCGACGGGCGGGCGGCCGTGCAGCTCGAGCGGCTGTACCACCAGGTCGCGTGGGAGCTCGAGGCGACCTTCCTCGAGGTGCCGCGCGCGGGCGATCGCGGCCGCTTCTTCCCGATCAAGGAGCCCGAGGACCTCGGACGCGCGCGTCCTGTTCTCCGCGAGATGCTCACGGCGTCCGTGCTCGACTAGA
>DASUFC010000087.1:0-4439 GCA_036274755.1 Gaiellaceae bacterium | reverse complement strand
CGCGATCACGAAGATCACGATCTGCGCGACCGGGAGCGAGAACACGAGGAAGTCGACGCGGACGATGAGCAGCGTGGCGAGGACGAGCCCGAGCGCAATGCCGATGGCGGCGCCGATGAGCGCGGTGATGATGCTCTCGTGCCGGATCATCCGGCGCACCTGACGGCGGGTCATGCCGATCGCGCGCAGCATCCCGATCTCGCGCGTCCGCTCGAAGACGGTGAGCACGAGCGTGTTCACGATCCCGAACAGGCTCACGATCACGGACAGGGCGAGAAGGACGTAGAGGATGTTCAGGATCGAGCTGAGCCCCGAGATCTGGTTGTCGATGAACTGCTGGCGGGTCTGCGCCTTCGCGTTCGGGAAGTCCTCGAGCGACCGGTCGAGGGCGGCCTGGTTCGCGTCGGTCTCGCCGCCTTCCATCTTCACGAAGGAGTAGAGGTTCCGCGGCTGCGGCACCTCGCTGTCCCAGACCGTTGACGAGATGGTCACGTTGCCGAACGGCGAGCCGCCGGTCGGCGGGTCGAAGATCGCGTCGACGGTGAACGTGCGGTTGTTCCCGTTCGGGAAGGTGAGCTGGATGCCGTCTCCGACGCCGAGGTCGTTGTCGTCCGCGTATCCGTCATCGATGAAGGCTCCGCTCTGCCCCAACGTCCGGAACACGGCCTGCGAGCCCTCCTTCCACGTCACGTCGATGACCTGCTCCATCCCCGGGTCGACCGCGGTGACGAAGTGGACGTCGCCGTCGACGAGCGCCTCGCCCGTCCGGACGTTCCCGACGGCGGTGACGCCCGGTGCCTTTGCGGCCGCCTCGGCGGCGTCGATCGGGATCGGCGAGAAGTTGTTCTGCGCCGTGATCGCGTAGTCGCCGGTGAACAGGTCGTTGACGGCGCCGCGGAACGAGGCCACGAGTCCGGCGGCGAGCGTCGCGACCAGCGTCACGAGCGCGAGCCCGATCATCAGCGCAGCGGCGGTCGAGGCCGTGCGCTGCGGGTTCCGGCGCGCGTTGTCGCGAGCGAGGGCACCGGCCACGCCGAAGAACCGCGCCGGGAACCACCCCAGCACGTGGGCGAGCGGTCGCACGAGCCGCGACGAGAAGAAGGCGACGCCGAGGAAGACGAAGAGGGTGCCGACCCCCATCCACGCGAGGACCTGGGTCGTCCCGAGGCCGTCCTTGAAGATCCCGTAGGCGATCGCCGCGAACCCGATGGCCGCGAGGACGGCCGCGCCGACGCTCCGGAGGCGCCGGAAGCGCGGCTCGGGCAGCGTCGCTCCCTCACGGACTGCCGAGACCGGCGGCACGCGCGTCGCGCGGATCGCCGGACGCAGGCTCGCGAAGAGGGTGACGAGGATCCCCACGAGCAGCGCGACGACCGCCGTCCGCGCGAGGAAGACGATCCCCGTGTTCGGCAGCGTGAAGCCGACGGCGTTGAACAGGCTGAAGAGGCCCTCCGCGAGCAGGAGCCCCAGGAAGAGGCCCACGACCGAGGCCACGATGCCCACCGCGAGCGCCTCGACGACGATCGAGCCGAGGATCTGCGTGCGTGAGGCGCCGAGCATGCGCAGCGTCGCGAGCTCGCGCGTGCGCTGCGAGATCGTGATCGACAGCGAGTTGGCGATGACGAACGCGCCCACGAAGAGGGCGATGCCCGCGAACGCGAGCAGGAACCCGCGGAAGAAGCTGATGAACTCGTTCGTGCCCGATGCGTCGTCGCGCACCTGCTGCTGGGACGTCCTCACCTGCGTCCCGTCGGGGAGGATCGCGTCGATCTGGCGCACGAGCTGCGCATCCGTCGTGCCGGGCTTCGCGGCTACGGCGATCTCGTCGAGCTGCCCCTCCTTCCTCATCAGGCGCTGCGCGGTGGGAAGGTCGAAGCCGGCGAGCGTCGCACCCCCGATCGTGAGCCCCGAGCTGAACTGCACGATCCCCGACACGCGTAGCCGCTGCACGGGGCCCTCGACCTGCACGCCGACCGTGTCGCCGACCTCGAAGTCCTCCTTCCCTGCCGTCGCCTTGTCGACGACGACCTCGTCTCGCCCCGGCCACGCACCCTCGACGAGGGTCAGCGGGTTGAAGACGGAGTCGCCGTTCGCGATCGAGAAGCCGAGGTTCGGAGCTCCTCCGTAGACGACCGCCTTGCCGTCGTCGCCGATGAACTGGGCCGCATCGCTGTCGACGCTCCCCTCTGCATCGGCGACGTCGGGCAGCTCCCGCACCTTCGGCAGGAGCGACTCGTCGAACGTCGGCGCGCTGACGCCGCTGTCGTCGCCGAGGTCGAAGGCGGACTTGCCGGAGATGACCGCGTTCGAGCCCTGGCGGATGTCGGTGAAGATCTTGTCGAACGCCTGGTCGATCGAGTCGGTGAGGACGTACGTGCCGCTGATCATCGCGACGCCGAGGACGACCGCGAGTGCCGTGAGCGCGGTCCGCAGCTTGCGGCCGAGGAGGCCCCGGAGCGCGAAGCGGGTCATGCGGCGAGGTTACTCGTACGCGATCGCCTCGAGCGGGTTCAACTTGGCCGCTCGACGCGCGGGCATGATCGCCGCGAGAATCCCGATCACGATCGCCACGATCGTGAGCACGACGAGCTGCACCCACGGGATCGCGAAGCGGACGTCGAACTCGGAGAGCGCGCGGTTGACGAGGGCGGCGAGGAAGATGCCGAGCGGGAGCCCGATCGCGGCGCCGATCAGCGCCGTGATGACGCTCTCCTGCCGGATCATGCGGCGGACCTGCCGGCGCGTCATCCCGATCGCCCGCAGCATCCCGATCTCGCGCGTCCGCTCGTACACGGAGAGGACGAGGGTGTTGATCATCCCGAAGATGCTTACGAACACGGCCAGCGTGAGCATCACGTACAGGAACGAGATGAACTCGTTGAAGTCGGCGTCCTCGCGCTGGATCCACTCCTCGCGGGTCTCGAGCTGCGTGTCCGGGAAGCCCGCGATCGCCTGCTCCAGCCCGGCGCGATTCTCGTCGGTCGGATCGCCGTCGACGTTCGCCCACGTCCAGCGGTTGCGCGGCCGGTCGTACAGCCGGTCGAAGAGCTCGGTGGAGACGTTGACGCTCTCGAGCAGCGGATAGAACGGCGGCGGCTCGAAGGTCCCGACGACCTCGACGCGCGCTGTCCGGTCCGCAATCGAGCGGATCGTGATCGTGTCCCCGACCTCGATGCCGTGGTCCTCGGCGAAGTTGCTGCTCAGGACCGCGTTCTCCGTCCCCAGCGTCGCGAGCACCGAGTCGTCGCCCTCCTTCCAGTCGAAGACGTAGGCCTCCGCGATCGTGTCGGGCTCGATGCCGCCGATCTCGGCGGTGTCGTCGTCGACCTGGCCCGCCTCGGAGCGAACGCTCGTCACGACCTCGGGGACGGAGGACTCCGCGAGGGCGTCCCCCGCGGCGACGACGAAGGGCGTGTACCCGTCGCTGGCGGTGACCACGTAGTCGGCGACCACCTGCTCCTCGATCGCCTCCCGGTTCGACGCCTTCATCCCGGTCGTGAGGGTGGCGATGAACGAGACGAGGGCGATGCCGATCATCAGCGCGGCGGCGGTGGAAGCCGTCCGGGCGGGGTTCCGCAGCGAGTTGCCGCTCGCCAGCCGCCCGGCCGCGCCTCCCGCCTGACGTGCAGGAAGGCCGACCACGGCCGCGAGGGGCCTTACGAGGTGCGACGAGAGCATCGCGACGCCGACGAAGAGGAGGAGGACGCCGGCCGCGATCGAGAGCAGGCGGTCGCCCGTGCCGAGCTCGTCGGCGAACATCGCGCGCGCGAGCGCGAGCACCGACCCGACGACGACGAGCCCGGCGATCCACGGCGTGAAGCGATGGAACCGCCCGTGCGGGAGCGTCGCTCCCTCGCGCACCGCCGAGATCGGAGGCACGCGCGTCGCGCGGATCGCGGGGAAGATGCCCGCGAGCAGCGTGATGCCCATCCCGACGGCGAGGGAGACGACGACCGTCCGCGTCGCGAAGACACGGTCGGCGGTCGGCAGGTCGACGCCGAGGCTCCCGAAGAGCGCCTCGATCCCCTCGGCCAGGAGCAGGCCCAGCGCGAGCCCGGTGAGCGAGGCGAGCAGCCCGATGACGAGCGACTCGAGGATCACCGAGCCGAGCACCTGCCGCCGGGAGGCGCCGAGCGTCCGCAGCGTCGCGAACTCGCGCGTGCGCTGGGCGACGGTGATCGAGAAGGTGTTGAAGATGACGAACGCCCCGACGAAGAGCGCGATCGCGCCGAACGCCAGCAGGAAGTAGCGGAAGATGGACGTGAACTCGCTGACCTCGTCCGCCTGCTCGTCCGCCTCGGCGCTCGCGCTCACGGCCTCGGCGTCGCCCGGCAGGACGGGCTCGATCGCAGCGACGAGCTCGTCCTCGGAGATCCCTTCCTCGGCCGCGACGGAGATGGCGTCGAACTGGCCCTCGCGCCCGAGGAGCTCCTGCGCCG
>DASUFC010000086.1:0-3604 GCA_036274755.1 Gaiellaceae bacterium | reverse complement strand
CTGCCGGGCGCGGTACGCGGGCTCGCCGAGCTCGGAGACGCGCGCCTCGAGATGTTTCAGATCCACACGAGGAAGGTACCCAGCGACCGAGCCGGCAACGAATGTGCCCCCACACAGGAGGATTGTCGATGTTCGCACGTGTGACGACGTACGAGCTCGCGGAGGGACGCGCGTCCGAGTCGATCGACGCGTTCCAGCCTGCGATCGATCAGGTCCGGGAGCTCGAGGGGCTCGTAGACGCGTACTTCATGGTCGAGCGCGACGGTCGTCGAGCAATGACGATGACGCTGTGGGAAAGCCTCGACGCGATGGAGCGAAGCCGCGTCGCGGCGTCGACCGCCCGGACGGATGCGGCGAGCATCGTGGCGGCCGAGGTGTCGAGCACCTACGAGTTCGAGGTCGGGATCCGCGCACGATCCGCCGACGAGTTGCTGCTCGGAGGTCGCGGCACGGCATAGCGATAGGGTGCGGCCGTGATCGACCTCCGGTCCGACACCGCCACCCGTCCGACCGCCGGCATGCGCGCCGCGATCGCCGCGGCGGAGGTCGGCGACGAGCAGCGCAGGGAGGATCCGACCGTCAACGAGCTGCAGGAGCGCGCCGCCGCCCTGCTCGGGCACGAGGCGGCGCTGTTCCTGCCGACCGCCACACTCGCCAACCAGATCGCCCTGAAGCTGCACTCGCGCCCGGGAGACGTCCTCGTCGCGGAGCGCCACGCGCACGTTGTGATCTACGAGTACGGCGGGGCGGCTGCGCACGCTGGGCTGATGGTCGAGACGATCGAGGGGCGGCACGGGCGGTTCGGCGTGGACGAGCTCGGGGCCGTCACCGTCCCGAGCACGAAATCCGCCGACCAGCGCCCGGCCGTGCTCGCGGTCGAGAACACGCACAACTCCTCCGGCGGCCGGTGCTGGCCGCTCGCCGATCTCGACGCGGTCACCACCGCCGCCCGCGAGCGCGGGATGCGCGTCCACCTCGACGGCGCGCGGCTGATGAACGCATCCGTCGCGACAGGCGTCCCCGCAGCGCAGATCGCGGGCCTGTTCGACACCGTCACGCTCTGCCTCTCGAAGGGCCTGGGCTGCCCGCTCGGCGCCCTGCTCGCCGGCTCGGCGGAGACGATCGAGCGGGCATGGCGCGAGAAGCACCTGTTCGGCGGCGCGATGCGCCAGGCCGGAATCGTCGCGGCGGCCGGTGTGTACGCACTCGAGCACAACGTCGACCGTCTGGCCGAGGATCATGCTCGCGCGCGCCGGCTGGCGGACGGCTGGCACGCCGCTGGGCTGCCGGTCGACCTCGATCAGGTCGAGACGAACTTCGTCCAGCTCGACGTCGGCGCGCTGGGATCCGCCCGCGACGAGGCGCTCGCGCGTCTGCGCGAGGCGGGCGTGGGGCTCTCGTCCACGATTCACCCGACGGTGATCCGGGCGGTGACGCACCTCGATCTCGACGACGACGCGATCGACCGGGCGATCGAGCTGGCACCGCAGGCGCTCGGGGCTCGTGTCGCTGCCTGAGGGGCCGACCCTGTGCCTTGTCTACGGGCCGCCGGCCGTCGGGAAGCTGACCGTGGCGACGGAGGTGGTGGCTCGAACCGGCTACCGGCTCGTCCACAACCACGTCTCGATCGAGCCCGTGCTCTCGATTCTCGGCTGGGACGACGAGGGGTTCTTCCGCGCGGTCGGCGAGGTGCGGACCGTGTTGTTCGACGCCGCAGCACGTGAGGGGGTGAGCATCGTGGCGACGTATGCGTACGCCGCCGGCGTCGACGACGCGAGCATCGCGCTCCTGGCGGGCGCCTACGCCGACAGAGGAGGACGAGTCCGCTACGTCCGGCTCACGGCGCCGACGGAGGTGCTCCTCGGGCGCGTGACGGACGCGGGGCGTCGTGAGCACGGCAAGATCACGTCCGTCGAGGATCTCCGTGGCTTTCTCGCCGAGTACGACTTCACGAGCCCGATCCCGGATACGACCGGCCCGACGATCGACACGTCGCGAACGGAACCGGCGGAGGCGGCGAGGATCGTCGCGCAGCACCTGGAGGGAACGACGCCGTGAGCGACCTCGCAGCCGCTCTCGATCTGATCGTTCGCCGTGCGCAGTCGGAGCAGCGCATCCCCTCGGTCAGCGCGGCGGTGTTCCGCGACGGCGACGTGCTGTGGCGGACGGCGCTCGGGTCGGCTGACGTCGAGCGCGGGGACGACGCGACACCCGAGCACGCCTACCGGATCGGCTCGATCACGAAGACGTTTACCGCGGTCTGCGTCCTGCAGTTGCGCGACGCGATGGTGCTCGGCCTCGACGATCCGCTCAGAACGCACATCCCCGAGGTGCCTCCCGGGCCGACGGTCGCCGACGCGCTGTCGCACCTGAGCGGCTTCCAGCGCGAGCCGCCGGGCGAGATCTGGGAGACGATGACGCCTCCGACGCGCGAGGAGCTGCTGGGAGGCCTCGAGGATGCCGAGCGCGTCCTCCGGCCCGGCGAGGCATGGCACTACTCGAATCTCGCCTTCGGACTGCTCGGCGAGATCGTCGCCCGCCGGAACGAGGGCGAGTACGCGCCGGCGCTCCGGGCACGTGTGCTGGAGCCGCTGGGGCTTACCCGTACCGGCTTCGAGCCGCAGCCGCCGAGCGCGACGGGCTACTTCGTCGATCCGTACTCGGACCGCGTCACCGTCGAGCCGGACCCCGACGTGGAGGGCCCGGTCGCCGCGATGGGATGGCTCTGGTCGACGGTCGACGACCTCGCCCGCTGGGCGGACTTCCTCGCGACCGGACACGACGGTGTCCTGTCGCGCGAGACGCTCGACGAGATGGCACGCGTGCGCACGATGGCCGACCAGGCAGCCTGGACGCTGGGCTGGGGGCTCGGACTCGAGCTGTACCGGCGCGGGGACCGCGTCTTCGCGGGCCACGGCGGGGCGATGCCCGGGTTCCTCGCCGGCGTCTGCATCCACCGGCCCGAGCGCACCGGAGCCGCGGTGCTGTGCAACACGAGCGCAGGCGCCGGCCCAGAGAAGCTCGCGCTCGACCTCGCCGAGGCGGTGCTCGACGAGCTGCCGCGCGCGCCGGAGCCGTGGCGCCCGGACGGCGGCGCGCCCGACGACGTCACGCCCATTCTGGGCCGCTGGTGGTCAGAAGGCTACGAGCTCGTGCTGTCCTGGCAGGGAGGGCGCCTGCGGCTCGAGGTCGTGGACGGGCCGCCGGGCCGAAGCGTCTCGTGGCTCCGGCAGGAGGGCGACGATCGGTGGCGCATCGAGGAGGGTCGCGAGTTCGGTGAGTTGCTGCGCGTGGTGCGCGACGAGAGCGGAGCGTCGGAGAAGCTCTACGTCGCGACGTATCCGCTGACGAGAGCACCGACCGCGTTTGCCGACGCCTCCGGCTGATCGCTCCGGTCGCCTGCGACCCAGAACATCGCGACGATGACCGCGTACGCGATCAGGAGGACTGCACCGCGCGCCGAGGACGCGCGACCGCCCCAGAGCGTGATCACCGTGACGACGAGCCCGCCCGCGAGCGCGAGCATCTCGACCTCGCGGAAGCCGAGCGCGAGCGGATCGATCAGCCACGACAGCAGGGCGACGGCCGGGATCAGGAAGACGGC
>DASUFC010000085.1:0-15347 GCA_036274755.1 Gaiellaceae bacterium | reverse complement strand
GCGTGCAGCTGGGCTCGCGCCTTCCCGCGCGGGGTGTCGATCTCGACGACGGTCGGTCTCACGGCCTCACACTACGATCGCACGATGGAGCGGTTCGTCGTCCTCGTCGTCGGCGCCGGCCCGGCCGGCTCGGCGACCGCGATCCACCTCGCCCGAGCCGGGGCGAGCGTGCTCATCGTGGACAAGGCGACGTTCCCGCGCGACAAGCCGTGCGGCGGCGGGCTCACCGGACGAGCGCTCCGGCACGCGCCGTGCTCCGTCGAGCCGGTGGTGGAGCACGTCGTCGACCGCATGGTCGTGCGAGCTCGCTACAGGACGAAGGTCACGCGTCGAAGCGACGCCAGGCTCATCGACATGACGCAGCGCCGGCGCCTCGATCTCCATCTCGCCGAGCAGGCAGCCAGGGCAGGAGCGGACTTCCGCGATGGAACGGCGGTCTCCGACGTCTCCGCCGACGACGACGGCGTGAGCGCGCGGGTCGGTGAGGCGACGGTCCGCGCGAGCTTTCTCGTCGGCGCGGACGGCGCAAACGGCGTGGTCGCAAAGGCGGCTGGGCTCGGAGAGGGAATCGTCCGAGGTGTCGCGCTCGAGGGGAACGTGCCCTGGAGCGCGCTCGGCCGGGAGCGATACGAGCGAACCGCCTGGGTCGAGCTCGGCGTCGTTCCCGGCGGGTACGGATGGGTCTTCCCGAAGGGCGACCACGCGAACCTCGGTGTCGGGGGGTGGATGTCCGAGGGGCCGAGCTTGCGCGAGCACCTCGACCGTCTCGCCCGCGAGCACGGCGTGGACGCGTCGATGCTCGAGAACGTGCGCGGGCATCGCCTGCCCATGCGCCGCCTCGGATCGCCGGCCGCGAGCGGCCGCGTCCTTCTGGTCGGGGACGCCGCCGGTCTCGTCGACCCGCTCTCGGGGGACGGGATGTACGAGGCCTTCGTCTCCGCGCGGCTCGCCGCTGACGCGATCCTCGCGGGAGCGCCGGGAACCTACGAGCCCGCGCTCGCGGCGGCGCTCGACCGCCACGCGGCGTCGTCATGGAGGGCGAAGTCGGTGGCGGACAGCCATCCGCGCGCGTGTGTGTGGGCGCTCCGCGCGCCGGGTGTGTTCGGCGCCGTTTCGGGACTCCTCCGCGGCGAGCTCGGGCACCCGAGTGACGCGCGCGGTCTGGCGCGGCCGCCGCTCAGGCTGCTCTCACGCCTGGCTCGCGCACCCTCGGCGCGCTGACCTCAGTCCTGTGCCTGGTCGAAGGTCGACGCCTGGCGCGCCAGCACGCTTCCCACGACGCCCGCCTTCACCTCTCGGACGACGACCGTCACCTTCTTCAGGGGTCGCCCGCCGGTCGGTGTCGTCGAGACGATGTACGT
Organism: Gaiellaceae bacterium; assembly: GCA_036274755.1. Lineage (GTDB taxonomy): Bacteria > Actinomycetota > Thermoleophilia > Gaiellales > Gaiellaceae > GMQP-bins7. The sequence goes on along the minus strand of DASUFC010000085.1, from coordinate 13,986 downwards.
GTCGGTCCTGTAGACGCGGCCATCCGGTCCGGAGACCGTCTGCGAGGCGCTCGTGGCAGTGGTCGGCGGCGTGGCGTTCGGCGAGCAGCTCGATCCCGTGATCTGGGAAGCGGCGTAGGCGCTGTCCCCGGTGTAGGCGCTGTCACCGCTCGCGGACGCGAGATAGATGCACGCGTACGGGAGCGTCCTGTACGTCTCCATCTGCGTGTCGCTCAAGGTGACGGCGGTGCCCTTCATGCTCGCGCGGCTGATCGACAGGTACGAGCTCGAGAAGACGGCCAGCTGCGCCGAGATCGCGATCGCGAGGACGCTCATCGCGATGATCAGCTCCACGAGGCCGAGCCCGCACTCGTCGTGACGCAGCCGATGCGCCGATCGACGGGCGCGCGCTACGAGGCGGTGAGCAGCTGTCTCCATGATCCGGGTAGGACATGCCACACCGTCGTGGTGGTCGACGACGCCGCGCCGGGGGTGCCGGGCGGGACGGTCGTCACGGTGGCGAACTTGCCGTTACCGCTCAGGGTCGCCGTGTCGGCGATCGCGGGCCCGGTGACGACGGCGCCTCCCGTTGCGCTGAACGCGCCGTTGACGTACGCGATGACGTTGAACTCGGACTGCCCCGACATCGACCAGCCGTTCAGGGCGACGATGGTGAGCGCTCCCTGCGCCGGGTCCCAGTTGCCGGTGCAGCTCGATCCGTTCGGGATCGCCGGCGGGCCGCAGATCGCTGCCTCCCCGGAGGTCGCCACGGACCCGTTGGCGTAGATCGAGCCGAATCCCGTGTACTTGGCCGACGACTGTCCGGAGAAGCTGAGTCCGCCGTCGATCAGGATCGTCCCGTCGATCGTGATCACCTTCGTGGCCGAGTTCCATGCCAGACGGCCGATCTGGGTCACTCCGTTCGGGCTCCAGACCGTGCAGTCGAAGCTCGGCCTGCCGTTGCTCTGCAGGAGATCCACGGAGCCGAGGCTCGCGTTCAGCGTCGTGTCGCTGTCGAACGTGAACGTGCCGACCGAGCAGACCGGGTTCTTCCAGTTGCCGCTCGCGTAGACGGCAGCAGCATCGGTGGTCGGCTTCGTGAGCGCCGAGGGCGTCGACGAGTACGGGTTCGCGTACACCTTGGACTGGCTCGACGTGCTGCAGATGACGTTCGAGTTCTGACGGGTGCAACCGCCGACCGCCGTGAACGTCTTGATCTTCTGCGTCGACGTCCCGACGGAAGGGTTGGCCGTGGCTGTGTACTTGCCGCCGACGTACACGTCGAGGGTCCCGCTGGTCACGCCGGGCTGCGAGATGGTCGCGTTCCCCGTCAGGCAGAGGTCGTTGCGGACGTAGACGGGCACCTGGACGGGCGCGTTTCCGGCGATCGTGGTGCAGCCGGTCGTGGCGTTGACGAAGAAGCCGTACCCGTAGACCGGAGACTGCTGCGTCGACTGGGTCGACTGCGTGCCGTCGAGCTTCAGCTCGAGCTTCCGCGTCACCAGGCCGCTCGGCGAGGTACCCGTGGCGGAGATGGTCCACACCAGTCCGCTCGTCTTCGTCGCCGAGTACGTTCCGCTCCCTCCGTCCAGTGAGAACGTCGTGCTCGACAGGGTCGATCCGATCGGCTGCGTGCCCGTCGAGTCCTGCTGGGTGAGGACGGCGAGCGCGTTGTTCAGCCCGGCCTCGGCCACGCCGAGCGCTCTCGCGGTGTCCCTGTCACGGCCCGCGTTCGTCTCGTTCGAGGTCGTGAACGTCGCAACTGCAGCGATCGTGATGGAAAGCGTCCCCATGATCACGAGCGCGAGCACCAACGCGATTCCGCGCTCGTCGCGCAGGCGCGCGCCGACGGACGTCCAGACTCTCTCGATTCGCTCTCGCATTGGCCGCAGCACGCATCTCCAGGTTGTTCGACGTCGACGTGCTCTTCACGTCATCGGGCCAGGTGGAAGGCCGTGGCGTCCCTCGTCCGGGTGATCGGCCGCCCCGGCGAGCGTCGTCGCTCTGCTCAAGCCACCGGGGCCGCGTGACGATTCTTCACCGGTGGCTCGCGTTCGGCTCTCGCAGGTCCGTCTGCTCGTGCGCGCCCGCGTGCGCGACGAGCGCGGATACACGCTGCTCGAGCTGCTCGTGATCCTGTCGATCCTTGGCCTCGTGCTCACGGGGCTGACGAGCTCGTTCGCGTCCGGCCTCAGCGCCGAGGCAGGCTCGATGCGTCGCGCGCAGGCCCAACAGAACGCCCGTCTCGCGCTCGACCGCATGCGCATCGACATCCATTGCGCGAGCGCCGCGCCGGCTCCGCAGGAGAACCCGTACGGCGGGTTCACACTCACGCTCACCGAGTCGCCGGATGTCTGCCCAGCCGTCACGACGACGTCGTCCGGCGTGCAGTGGTGCACGATCCCGGTGTCGGGGTCGACGACGCACTGGCAGCTCTTCCGCTACCTCGGGACGCAGCTCGCCGACTGTGGTGGCGGTGGCGTCTCGACCCTTCTCGTCGACTATGTCACCCCGCCGGCGGGCGGCTGGCCGTCGAACACCGACACCTCGCCCACGCCGACGGACTGGGACGGGAATCTCTGGCCGACCGTCTCGACGTGTCCCGCGGGGCGGCTTCCGGTATCGGCCGTGTCGCTGACGGTGAACGTGGACCCCGACACGCATCCGGAGCGGGCGTACACCCTGAGCGACTCCATCGCGCTGCGGAACGCTCCTCGCTGTACCTGAGGCCTGTTCGTCGTTCACCTCAAGCCGCCACGGCTCGGTGCCGATGCCTTCGCGTGCCGATGGATCTCGACGCGGTTCTCAAGCGCGCCGTCGGGCGCGGCGCCAGTGACGTCCACCTGAAGGTGGGTCAGCCGCCCGTCGTCCGAAAGGACGGGGACCTACAGGCGCTCGACGAGCTTCCCGCGCTCGAGGACGCCGATCTCGAGGCCGTGCTCGCCCACGTCACCGCCGTCGCTCCGGCCCGCCGGGAGCTCTTCGACGCCACCGGGGACCTCGACATCGCCTATGCGCACCCGGACCTGCCCCGCTTCCGCGTGAACGGATTCCGGCAGCGCGGCTCGATCTCGTTCGCGTTTCGCGCCATCCCCGATCGGATCCCGAAGTTCGACGAGCTGCACCTTCCGGCGGGCGTTGCGCGTCTCGCCGGCGAGCAGCGCGGGCTCGTGCTCGTCACGGGTGCAACCGGCTCCGGGAAGACGACGACGCTCGCGGCGATGATCGACGAGATCAACCGCACGCGCCACCAGCACATCGTGACGATCGAGGACCCGATCGAGGTGCTCCATCGCGACGCAGGCTGCATCGTGAACCAGCGCGAGGTCGGGCTCGACACGGAGGGTTTCGGCCAGGCGCTGCGGCGCGTCCTCCGCCAGGACCCGGACGTCATCCTGATCGGCGAGCTTCGCGATGCCGAGACGGCGCAGGTCGCGCTGCAGGCTGCCGAGTCCGGGCACCTCGTCTTCTCGACGCTCCACACCGTCGACGCGGCCGAGACGATCGGGAGGCTCGTCGAGTTCTTCCCGCACGAGAAGCAGGCCCAGGTCGTCTCGATCCTCGCGGGCGTCTTGCGAGGCGTCGTGAGCCAGCGGCTGCTCCCGCGCCTCGGCGGCGGCCGTATTCCAGCCGTCGAGGTCATGGTCACCAACGCACGTATCGCCGAGCTGATCCGCGAGCACCGCACCGAGGAGATCTCGACGGCGATCGCGGAGGGCGAGTACTTCCAGATGCAGACCTTCTCGGCTGCGCTCATCGACCTCGTCCTCGGCGGCCATGTGGAGCGCGAGGTAGCCGCGAACGCCGCGACGAACCGCCACGACTTCGAGGTCGCCCTCGACCATGCCGAGAAAGCTGCACGCGTCGCCGCCGAGCAGCCCGTCGCGACTGCGCCCGTCGCCGAGCCGCCACCGGAAGACGCGACGCCGGCGCTGCGCCTGGCGGCGTCGTGACGGAGCCGGAGAGGCGCGCGTGAACGCCGCAGCAGCAATGGTCGTCCTGGCGCCCGCGCTCGCTCTCGGGAGCTTCCTCAACGTCGTCGTCGCCCGCGTCCCGGCGCGCCGCTCGATCGTCCGCCCGCCGTCTTCGTGTGGATCGTGCGGGACGGAGATCCTGTGGCGGGACAACATCCCGCTGCTCTCGTACGCGCTCCTGCGCGGTCGCTGCCGCCACTGCGACGCGAAGATCTCGGCGCTCTACCCCCTCGTCGAGCTCGTCACCGCTCTGCTCGTCGTGGCCTGTTTCGCCGTCTTCGGCCTGACGGCCTGGGCGACGCTCGCCGCGGCGTTCTGCGCCGTGCTCGTCGTCCTCTCGATCATCGACCTGCAGCATCGGATCGTTCCGAACCGCATCGTGCTTCCGTCCGCCGCGGTCGCGCTCGTCGCGCACACCGTCATCGATCCGAGCCTCGAGTGGGCGGTGTGGTCGCTGCTCGCGGCCGGCGGGCTCTTCCTCGTCGTCCTCGCCTATCCGAAGGGTCTCGGCATGGGCGACGTGAAGCTGGCGCTGCTGCTGGGGGCGATGCTCGGATCCTCGGTGACGCTCGCGCTCATGCTCGGGATGTTCGCCGCGCTCATCCCGTCGATCGTCCTCCTCACCCGGCACGGCTCCGCTGCGCGCAAGATGGGCATCCCGTTCGTCCCGTTCCTCGCGTTCGGGTCCGTCGTCGCGCTGTTCCTGGGGGAGAGGGTCCTCGACGCGTACCTCGCTCTCTTCTGAGGCCGTTCTGCCGCGTCAAGGCGCGGCCGAACGCTGCCGATACCTCGTTCGAGGGAGCCGCGAATGAGCATCCGACGCGCAGGCGTTTCCGAGACGGCCGAGGGCGCTGGCGCCGACGTCGCCCCTGCCCGCTCGCTGGCGACGTTCGGCGCGGACGACACGGTCGAGCTGCTGCTCGATCTGCTCGAGCGCGCCGCTCTCGTGCCTCCCGACAAGCTCTCGCTCGTTCGCGGGCGCACGACCGACGGCACGCCCCTGACGCAGGCCCTCGTCGACGAGGGCGTCGCGGTGTCCGACGGCGTCGCGCGGATGCTCGCGGTGCGCCATCACCTTCCGGTCGTCGACCTGCCCACGGTCGGCGTCGCCGTCGACGCCGCGCAGGAGATCCCGGTCGCGACGCTGGAGCGCTCCGTCGCCATCCCGTACCAGCTCGACGACGACGTCCTTCGCGTCGCGGTCGCCGACCCGGGGAACCTGCATGCGATCGACGAGCTCCGCCTGGCGACGAGCCACGCGCTCGAGCTCGGAGTCGCGTCGCGCGACGACATCCTGGCCGAGCTGCAGCGCCTCGTCCGCACGGCCGAGGCCATCGGCTCCGTGGCGGCGGTCGACCTCGAGGTCGAGGAAGACCCGACGGACAGCGACGATCTCGAGGCGGACGACGGGATCTCCGACGGCCCCCTCGTCCGGCTCGTCAACACATTGATCTTCCAGGCGGCGGAGGAGAACGCGTCCGACGTCCACTTCGAGGCCCAGGAGGACGCCCTCGCCGTGCGATTCCGCGTCGACGGGGTGCTACGCGAGGTGCAGCGGATCCCGAAGAAGATGGCCCCCGGGGTCACGACGCGCCTCAAGGTGCTCGCGAAGCTCGACATCGCCGAGCGCCGGAAGCCGCAGGACGGCCGCATCACGCTCTCCACGTCGGCCGTCGGCCGGATGCTCGACATCCGCGTCGCCACGCTCCCGACGGTCGAGGGCGAGAAGGTCGTCATGCGCCTGCTCGACAAGTCCCGGAAGCCCCCGACGCTGCCCGAGCTCGGCCTGTCCGAGAGCATGCGGACGGAGCTCGAAGCGGTCGTCGGGCTTCCGACGGGCGCCATGATCGTCACCGGCCCCACCGGCTCCGGCAAGTCGACCACGCTCTACGGCTGCCTCGCGCTGATCAATCGGCCCGAGATCAACGTCATCACCGTCGAGGATCCGGTCGAGTACCGGCTCGCGGGCGTCAATCAGGTGCAGATCAACGTCCGCGCCGGGCTCACGTTCGCGTCGGCGCTGCGCTCGATCCTGCGCTCCGACCCCGACGTCGTCATGGTCGGCGAGATCCGTGACGTGGAGACCGCCAAGATCTCGATCGAGGCGGCGCTCACGGGGCACTTCGTGCTCTCGACCCTGCACACCAACGACGCTCCGTCGACGATCACCCGGCTCGGCGAGATGGGCGTCGAGCCGTTCCTCACGGGCGCCGCCGTGTCGGCCGTGCTCGCGCAGCGCCTCGCACGCAAGCTCTGCACGCACTGCTGCGAGGCGTATCAGCCGACCGAGGCGGAGCTCGCCGAGCTCCGCATCTCGCCGGAGGCCCTCGGCCCGCTCGACGGGGCGGTCTTCTACCGCAAGAAGGGCTGCCCGCGCTGCAACCACACGGGCTACCGCGGCCGTGTCGGGGTCTTCCAGTTCCTGCGCATGAGCGAGGAGATCGCGAGCCTCGCGGTGCAGCACGCGAGCCGCGACGACATCGCCCGTGCGGCGTCGGCGAACGGCATGCGGTCCCTGTGGGCAGACGGCCTCGAGAAGGTCGCGAGCGGCCTCACCTCGATCGAAGAGCTGACCCGCGTCCTGTCCTGACCGGCGCTTCCGAACGCGTCCCACAAGGACGTGCAAGCCGCAAGTTACAAGTTGTCACGAGCGCCTCGACGCCGCTCGCTGGCTAGGCGAACCGGCCTTGTGACAAGTTGTAACTTGGGCGTCTTGCTCGTCTTGCGCGTCTAGGACGCAGCGACGTCGCAGCCGAGCGCGATGAGCGCCTCGACGGCATGCGTGACGAAGCGCGTTGCCTCGACCGGGCTCGGGAAGGTGTACGGCCCGGCGGTCGACGGCTCGCTCGCGCCGTTCGGCCAGACCTCGGCCTCGACGACGCAGCGGCTGCCTTCGTCGACTGCGCGAAGCAAAGCGACCGAGCGGCCGTCGATGCGCGCGTGGCGCACGTAGAGCTCGCGTCCGGCGGGTGCGACGTCCGCTGCCGCGGCGCTGCTCATCTGCGTGCTTGCGTCGCGGCCTGGGAGATCGTGGCCGCGTCCGCGGCGGAGAACGTCGAGGTGACGACGCCCGGCCGCTTCACGACGAGGATCGCGGGCGAGGGAAGCACACCCGTCTTCGCGAGGAGCGCATTCATCGCGCGCTCGTTCGCGGCGCTGTACGCGACGAACGGAACGTGTGCGCTCTTCGCGCCGAGCGCCGCCTCCCGCTTCACGATCTTGTCGACGGCCGATCCGGGGACGCTGACGCTGACGACGACGACGCGTCCGTAGCGGAGCGCGTGGTCGACGCGAGCCGGGAAGCCGCTCGGGACGCGTACGGGCTTCGGCGCGTGCGTCCTCGGCACAGGTGTCTCCGGCGTCGCCGGCTTCACGAGCGGTACCGAAGGAGCGCTGGACGACGTCGCGCCTCCACCTACGAGCCCCCGGCCGACGAGGAGCAGGACGGCAGCGAGCCCGGTCAGGACGAGTACGCCGACGAGCGCGGCGAGGCGGGTGGGCGGAGTGAGTGTCAGGCTCATGGGGGCGGTATCGGCATTCGGGGATGGCGGCTGAAATGCAAAGGGGCGCGGTCTCCCGCGCCCCTTCGTCCGTGCACGAGCTCGACGGCTACGCGCAGGTGAGGTTGTTCTTGTACGACGTGCTCGAGGCGCCCGGGCCGGCGACGCTCCACGGATGGGAGCCGTCGGTGTCGGCGAGGCAGTACGTCGTCGCGTCGGCCGACACGACCGTCAGGGTCGAGGAGACACCCTTGTCGATGGCGACGAGCGCGGCCTTGTCCATGCCCGTATATGCGCCGTGGTCGGCGTAGTAGGCCTCGGCCGACGGCAGCGCCGCGCGGAGGTTGGCCTTCATCGCGTTGTTGGCCGCGCGATCACGGAAGCCGAGGTACGAAGGCACTGCGATCGCGAGCAGGATGCCGATGATGATGATGACGACGAGGAGCTCGATCAGGGTGAAGCCCTGCTCGGTGTTCCCGTCGAGGCGGGTGCGAATCCGCTTGAACATTGCCGCAACTCCTTCCGCAGTCCGCAGTCGTTTGAGGGTGGGGCGGATGCGGACGATCCATCGGCGCGGGTCTGGGGGAGGCCTACCCCAAATTGGGTGATTCGGTGGGGGACGCGGCGCCGTCGCCGAAGCGGCCCTCGCGGCCGATCGCTCCAGCTCAAGCCGTCTCAGGGGCCTGCCGATACGCCAGGTGTCCATGGATGCGGCCCCGATCTCCATCGACGATCTGCTCGCGCGTGCCGTGGAGCACGAGGCGTCGGATCTCCACATCGTCCCCGGCGCTCCGCCGGCGGTCCGCGTCCATGGTGACCTCGTTCCGCTCGCTGACCTCGAGCGGGTGATGCCTGACGAGACGCGCGTCCTCCTATACCGCATCCTCTCGACCGAGCAGCAGAAGCAGCTCGAGGTCAACCGCCAGCTCGACTTCTCGTACGGCGTCCCGGGCCTCGGGCGGTTCCGGGTGAACGTGCACTTCCAGCGCGACTCGCTCGCGGCCGCGTTCCGGCACATCCCGGAGGAGCTGCGGACGCTCGAGGAGCTCGGCCTGCCGACATCGCTGCGCGACCTGGCGCTGAAGCCGCGCGGTCTCGTCCTCGTGACCGGGCCGACCGGATCCGGGAAGTCGACGACGCTCGCTTCGATGGTCGACGAGGTGAACCGGACGAAGCCGCACCACATCCTCACGATCGAGGATCCCATCGAGTTCGTGCACCGGCACAAGCGCTGCGTCGTGACGCAGCGCGAGATCGGAGCGGATGCGCCGTCCTTCGCCGAGGCGCTCCGCGCTGCGCTGCGCCAGGACCCCGACGTCATCCTCCTCGGCGAGATGCGCGATCTCGAGACGATCGCGACCGCGCTCACGGCCGCCGAGACCGGCCACCTCGTCCTCGCGACGCTCCACACGCAGAGCGCGCCGAGCACCATCGACCGCGTCATCGACGTGTTTCCGGGCGGCCAGCAGGAGCAGGTCCGGATGCAGCTCGCGAACACGCTGCAGGGGGTCGTCACCCAGACCCTGCTCCCCACAGGCGACGGCCTCGGCCGCGTGGCGTGCCTCGAGCTTCTCTTCCCCGACGACGCCGTGCGGAACCTCATCCGCCAGGGCAAGGTCGAGCAGATCTACTCGGTCATGCAGACCTCGACGCAGCGCGGGATGCAGACCATGGAGCACGGCCTCGCCGAGCTCATCCGCAAGCATCTCGTCACCGTCGACGCCGCCCTCACCGTCTCGAGCCGGAAGGACCAGCTCGTCGGGATGCTCGAGCGAAGCGGCGTGACCGTGTCCCTCTCGGATCCCGCGTCCGACGGCGGCGGCCTCAGACTCGCCGGGAGCGCGTGATGGACGACCTGCGGCGATACGAGTTCGAGGAGGACGCAACCGAGGGCGATGCGGCGGAGGAAGCCGACGACACGGTCGATCAGCAGGTGCTCGACCGGCTGTCCGCGTACACGCATTCGGGCGACGCCGATCCGACGCCGGATCACGTCCCGGAGATCGAGGTCGAGGTCGCCGCGGCCGCCGACGACGTCGCCGAGCCCGAGCCGGAGGTCGAGCCGGCACTCGACGCCGCGCTGATCGAGGTCGTCGCACCCGTCGAGCCGCCGCGCCGCTTCGGGCGGCGCCGGAGCAGTGACGACGCGAAGCCCAAAGCGGCGAAGAAGGAGAAAGAGAAGAAGGACAAGCGCGCGAAGAAGCTCGTCGGCCTGAAGATCGGTGCGACGCAGCTCGCGGCCGCGCAGATCGTGAACAACGGGTCGCCCGAGCTCGTGGGCGTCGCACGGGAGCCACTCGAGCAGGGCCTCGTCGTCGGTGGCGAGATCCGCGACCCGGACGCGCTCGGCGATGCGCTCAAGCGTTTCTTCGATCTCCACAAGCTCCCGAAGCGTGCAGTCCGGCTCGGAGTCGCGAACAACCGGATCGGCGTCCGCATCTTCGAGATCGAAGGCGTCTCCGACCCGCAGATGCTCGAGAACGCGATCCGCTTCCGCGCCGAAGAGGTGCTGCCGATCCCGCTCGACCAGGCAGTGCTCGACTACGTCGTCCTCGAGGAGCACGTGCGCGAAGACGGCACCGAGTGGCGACGCATCCTCCTCGTCGTCGCATACCGCGACGTCGTCGACAGGTACCTCCAGGCGTGTCGCCGCGCCGGCATCCAGGTCGTCGGCATCGACCACGAGGCGTTCGCCCTGCTCCGAGCGGTCGAGGCGCCGGCGGAGCGCGAGCCGGGCGCCGGAGCGCTCGTCGCCATCTCGATCGGCCACGATCGGACGACGATCGCGGTGTCGTCCGGTCTCCACTGCGAGTTCGCGCGCGTCCTCGACTGGGGCGGCTGGTCGCTGAACGTCGCGATCGCGCGTGCGCTCGACCGTGCTCCGACCGAGGTCGAGTCGATCAAGCGGGAGGTGTCGCTCTCCGAGTCGAGGCCGATCGAAGGCCTCTCCGACGAGCAGTTGGCGAAGACGCGCGACGCCGTGCAGCGGGCCGTCGCGGGCTTCGCGCGGGAGATCGTGTCCTCGCTGCAGTTCTACCAAGCGCAACCCGGATCTCACGGGATCGGCGAGGTCGTCGTCACGGGCGGGGCGTCACACCTGGAGGGATTGGTCGACGCCGTCGCCGAGCAGGTCGGGGTTCCGATGCGCACGGGCGATCCGTCCGGCCGCGTGCGCGTCGGCTCGAAGGTCGACCTCGGCGAGAGCCAGGGGTCGTTCGCAGTCGCGATCGGGCTCGGGATCGAGGACTGATGCGCGCGGTCAACCTTCTCCCTCGCGACGCCGACGTCTCGAGCGGCGGTTCCCGGCGACTGCCCGTTCTCGTCGCCGTCGGCGTCGTTGCCGGCCTCACCGTGCTCTTCGCCATGACGACCCTGCAGGCTTCGAGCAAGGCGGCCGCGAGCCGTGGCGATCTCGAGCTCGCGCAGTCGGCGCTCGCCGCGTTGCCCAAGGTCGAGCAGGAGCCCGCGGCCCCGGAGCTCGCGACTGAGCGGAGCAACCGGCTCGCCGCGCTGCGCACCGCCCTCGGAACGCGCGCGCCCGTCGACCGTTTCTTCCGGGATCTCTCGTATGTCGTCCCGGGAGACGTGTGGCTCACCGGTCTCAACGTGACGGTCGCGAGTGACACCGCGCAGCCGACGCCCCCCTCCGCGGCGGACGCCCCCGCGTCCGCGGTCACGATCGACGGTGCAACGTACTCGCAGGCTGCGATCGCCCGCTTCGTGAGCAGGCTCGGCGCGCTCGGATCGCTCGCCAACGCACATCTCACGGAGAGCACGCGCGTCGAGCCGCAGGCCGAAGCGACTCCGGGCACGGCGTCGGCGAAGGCCAAGGAGAAGCGCACGAAGCGTCAGAGGGCGGTCATCACGTTCAAGGTCGCGGCCGAGTTCGTCGAGGGGACGAGCTCGTGACGCTCGGCAGCCTCAGAGGCTCGCCGCGCGCGGTGTACGCGCTGGGGGCGGCCGCCGTCCTGCTCTACGTCGTCGCTGCCTGGTTCCTGCTCGTCTCACCGAAGCGAGCCGAGGCGGCGCGCCTGCAGGACGAAGTCGCGGCTGCGGAGGAGCAGGTCGCCGAGGCGCGCTCCTCCACGGGGGGATCGAAGGCGCCGACGACTCGCGTCTCCGACCTCTTCCGCCTTGCGGAGGCCATGCCGTCCAGTCGGGAGCAGACGAGCCTGCTGCTCCAGCTCGATGCCGTCGCCCGGCAGGCCGGCGTGACGGCCGGCACGGTGACGATTCAGGATCCGACGACCCTCGCCGGCGGCACCGTCGCGGTCCCCGTCACGGTGACGGTGACCGGTAGCTATCGCCAGATCTCGAGGTACCTCACGCTGACCCGCCGTCTCGTCGGCCTCCGCGGTGACCGGCCGAACGTCGTGGGGCGGCTGCTCACCGTGCAGAGCGTGGACCTCGCGGCTTCGAAGGACCACGGCTTCCCGCGCCTCGACGCGGCCGTTCTCTTCAACGCACACGCCTACGACGGTCCCGTCGCTCCGGCCGTGCCACCGCCGGGAACGGACACGACCACGACCGAGACGACCACGACGGAAGCCGCGTCCGCGGCGTCCGCGGCGGGAGCCACTCCATGACGCCCGAAGAGCGCGCGGCGCGCGAGCGCAAGCAGAAGATCTTCGTCGTCGTCGGCGGGCTCTTCCTCGTCGCGCTGCTCGCGTTCCAGCTGCCGAAGCTGCTCGGCGGCTCCTCGTCGCCCGATGCGGCCGCTGCCACGACGACGGACGCGTCGGCCGTTGCGGGCCAGCCGATCGTGACGCCCGGCACGGTGACGCCCGTCACCCCCGCGACGCCGGTCTCGCAGACGAGCAAGCTCACGTCACTGAGCGTCTTCTCCGCGAAGGACCCCTTCATCCAGCAGGCGGTGACTCCGACCCCGAGCGGCGGCGACGGAGCCGCCACCGCGGGGAAGGGCGGGGGCGACGCAAAGGGCGCCGGCGCCAAGCCGGAGGCGACGAGGTCGCAGAGCTTCACGACCGGCACGCCGACGTCCACGGCGACGATCGTCGTCGTGAACGGGCGCCGGCAGGCCCTGACGTCCGGACAGAAGTTCCCGGCGTCCGACCCAGTGTTCGTCCTCGTCGCGGAGAACCCGAAGGCGAAGACGGTCTCGATCGGCATCGCCGGCGGCGGGTACGAGAGCGGCGGCGCCACGATGACGCTCAAGGTCGGCAAGCCGCTCGAGCTCGTGAACACGGCGACCGGCGCTCGTTACCGGATCAAGCTCCTTTCGGTCGGAAGCGGCGAGGCGCAGGCGGCGCCGGAGAAATCTCAAGCGCAGCCCTAGGGCTGCCGATACGCGATCGGTAATGGCGTCGTTCGCCTACAGCGCGATCAATGCGCTCGGAGCGGAGTCCGCGGGCCAGATCACGGCCCCCGACGCGAACTCGGCCCGTGAGCTCCTGCGGCAGAAGGGCCTGCGGCCGCTCTCCCTCTCGGAGACGGGGGCGGCGGCGGACGGCACGGCGAAGAAGAAGCACAAGCGCGTGAAGCCGCGCTCCCTGCAGGTGTTCTCGCGGCAGTTCGCGACGATGATCGACGCAGGTCTCAACGTCGTCTCGGCGCTCGTCATCCTCGAGCAGCAGACCGACGACAAGGCGCTCGCCGGAGTCATCCGCGAGGTCCGGTCGGACGTCGAGAGCGGCATGCTCCTCTCCCAGGCGATGGCGCGGCATCCGAACGCGTTCGACCGCCTCTACATCTCGATGATCGAGGCCGGCGAGGCCGCGGGCATCCTCGACACGGTGCTCGATCGCGTCGCGGTGCAGATCGAGAAGGAGATGAAGATCCGGCGCCGCGTGAAGGGCGCCATGATCTACCCGCTCGTCGTCCTCACCTTCGCGATCCTGACCCTGATCGGGATGCTGCTCTTCCTCGTCCCGGTCTTCCAGGGGATCTTCGACGACCTCGGGGGCGACCTGCCGACGCTGACGAAGGGCGTCGTGGCCGCCTCGAACCTCGTGCGCGGCTACTGGTTCATCCTCTTCCCGGCGATGGGGCTCTCGGTGTGGGGCTTCCGCCGCTGGAAGCGCACGCCCTCGGGCCGGCAGGTCTGGGATCGGTTCAAGCTGCGCGTCCCCGCCGGCATCGGCAAGGTCGTGCTCAAGGTGACGATGGCCCGCTTCTCGCGCACGCTCGCGACGCTCGTCGCAGCAGGCGTCGACATCATCAAGGCGCTCGAGATCTCGGGCACGACCGCCGGGAACTGGGTCGTCGAGTCGGCGGTCGCCGACGTCCGCGCGAAGGTGCACCAGGGCGTCCCGATCGCGCAGCCGCTCATCGAGAACTCGGTGTTCCCGCCACTCGTGTCGCAGATGGTGCGCGTTGGGGAGGAGACGGGCGAGCTCGAGAAGATGCTCGACAAGATCGCCGACTTCTACGAGGACGAGGTCGACACGTCGATCGCGTCGCTCACCTCGATCATCGAGCCGCTCATGATGATGGGCGTCGGTCTGATCATCGGGATCATCGTCATCGCGATGTACCTCCCGATGTTCAAGCTCCTCCAGCTCGTGCAGTAGCCG
>DASUFC010000084.1:0-44262 GCA_036274755.1 Gaiellaceae bacterium | reverse complement strand
CGAGGCGGTAGTAGCTCCCCTTCGCATAGCGCTCGGTCGGCGCGAGGCTCGCCGGATAGCCGTCGATGCGCCGCGCGAGGCTCGGCGCACCGAGGCCGGCGCAGTTCACGACCTCCCCCGCGAGTATCGGATCGGCGCCCGAGACGTGAAGCTCGATGCCCTCGCCACGAACGACCGCGCGCTCGAGCCGCGTCTTCAACGCGAGCATCGCGCCCGCTCGCTCTGCGTCGCCGAGGAGGGCGCGCATCAGCCCATGGCTGTCGACGATCCCGGTGGAGGGCGAGTGGAGCGCGGCGACGCAGCGCAGCTCGGGCTCCATGGACACGGCTTCCTCTCGGGTCACGCGAACGACGTCCGAGGCTCCGTTCGCATGTGCGTGCTCGAGGATGCTCTCGAGGTCTCGCGCCTGATCCGAGTCCGTCGCGACGATCAGCTTCCCGCAGCGGCGGTGGGGGACGCCGTGCTCGGCGCAGTACGCGTAGAGACGCTGTCGCCCTTCGACACACGTGCGCGCCTTCAGCGAGCCGGCGGGGTAGTAGATGCCCGCGTGGACGACCTCCGAGTTGCGGGAGCTCGTGTGAACGCCGATGGCGTCCTCCGCCTCGAGGATGACGACGTCGCGCCCCGCCGTCGCGACAGCCCGGGCGACGGCGAGGCCGATCACCCCTGCCCCGACGACCACGGCGTCGACCCGCTCCATCTCCGCAGTGTCCCGGCACACGACGTTCGTGTCACGGGCTCGTGGACGACGTCCTGTCCGTATCGGTGCGGCGGCAGGCGGTCGCGTCTATCTTGGGCGGCATCGCCACGTCGCTTCCGACCGCGCCCGCGCTCGCCAAGCCTCTCCTGAGGGGAGTCCTCCATCAGGTGGCCTTCAGCGTGTCCCTGGTGCTCGGGACGCTCCTCATCGTCGGGGCCGACGGGGGGAGCAGGCACGTCGCTGCCTCGATCTTCGCCGCGTCGGTCACGGTCTGCTTCGGAATCAGCGCGCTCTACCACCGGATCAGCTGGTCGCCGTCCGTGCGCTTGTGGATGCGCAGGCTCGACCACGCCGGCATCTACCTCCTGATCGCGGGGACATACGTGCCCGTCTGCCTCCTCGCACTCGACGGCGCGTGGCGCCCGGTCGCCCTGGCGCTCGTCTCACTCGCCGCTGCCGCCGCGATCGTGGTCAAATTTGCGTGGGTCGCAGCGCCGAAGTGGCTCGCCGCCGCCACCGCGATCGCGCTCGGATGGGTCGGTGTGGCGCTCCTGCCGGAGCTCGCGACGAAGCTCCACCCGGCCGCGATCGTGCTGCTCGTCGTAGGAGGGATCGCCTACACCGTGGGGGGTGTGATCTACGCACGCCGGCGGCCCGATCCGCTGCCGAGCATCTTCGGGTACCACGAGCTCTTCCACGCGCTCACGATCGTCGGGGTCGCGTGCCAGTACGTCGCGATCGCGTTCTTCGTGATCCACGCCGGCTAGCGCCGCGATCGACAAGCCGCGTCGACCGGACGTGGCTCCATTCTTCCCGGCAGATGGCCGAGCCGACGAACGCGCCGTTCACGCCGACCGGCCTCGATGCCCTCGCGCCGGCGGACGTTGCGCGCAAGGCTGCTGCCGTCGGAGTCACGAAGGCGTCGATGTCCGCGCTGGACGTCTTCGTGCTTGCGGTCCTCGCCGGCGCGTTCATCGGCCTCGGCGCGGCCTTCGCGACGACGGTGGGAAGCGGAGGCGCCGACCTCCCGTACGGCGTGCTCCGACTGCTCGTCGGGCTCGCATTCACGCTCGGCCTGATCCTCGTCGTCGTCGCGGGGGCGGAGCTCTTCACCGGGAACAACCTCGTCGTCATGGCGTGGGCGAGCCGCAGCGTGAGCAGCTTCGCTCTGCTGAGGAACTGGGCGATCGTGTTCGCCGGCAACTTCGTCGGCGCGTTCGCGACGGCGCTCCTCGTGTTCCTCTCCAAGCAGTACACCTTCGGAGGCGGGCAGGTCGGCGTCACAGCGCTCACGGTCGCCTCGACCAAGACGAGCTACGGGTTCGGGCAGGCGATCGTGCTCGGTCTCCTCTGCAACGCCCTCGTCTGCCTCGCCGTCTGGCTGACCTACGGCGCGCACACGACCGCGGACAAGATCCTCGCGATCATCCCTCCGATCGCTGCGTTCGTCGCTCTCGGCTTCGAGCACTCGGTCGCGAACATGTACTTCGTCCCGGTCGCGCTCCTGATCAAGTCCGACGGCTCCTGGGTGGACACGACGAGCGGCGTGCCGGACGTCTCCGGCCTCACCTGGGGCAGCTTCCTCTTCGACAACCTGCTGCCCGTCACGATCGGGAACATCATCGGCGGTGCGGTCATGGTCGGCGCCGTCTACTGGTTCGTCTACCTCCGCCACCGCAGTCCCGAGTAAGCCTGGCGCGGATCGTCGGAGGGCCAGGCCCGAGCGGCGTGCGGTCCGGCGGTCATGCGGCTTCGAACTCCTCGAGCCGCCAGACCCTGATGGCGCTCATGGGGCAGGTGAGCGCGGCCTCGAGGACGTCGTCGTCCTCGACGGTTTCGGCGACCGCTTCGGCGACGTTGTCAGCGTTGAGCCGCAGTGACTTCGGGGCGGTGCGAGCGCACAGGCCGTAGCCGATGCACTCGTCCGCCTCGATCTCGATCCGGTACATGGGATCCTCCTCGTGTGGGGTTTGCAAGCGCTCTCCACGTCGCCGCACTGAGAACTGCGCCGATCGCGGCCGCGTACAGGGCGAGAGCCCACGGCCGGCCCGTATCCGTTCCGGCCGCGAGGCCGTGAGCCGTCGCCAGGCCGAAGACGGCATACGTGAGCCAGTGCAAGCTCCGCCATGCCTTCACGCCGATGTGGCGTCTGAGCGAGAACGAGACGTACACGAGCGTCATCAGCTCGAAGGCGAGGACGCCGAGTGCGCTCCAGAGCGGGCGGTACGGGACGAGCCCGGGAACGACCAGCGCGACGGGCGGGATGCGAACCGTTTGATCGAGCACGAGCGCGGTGCCGTGGGCAGCGATCGCTGCGAGCCCGAGCAGAGCGAGGAACCGATGAACGTCGGCCGTGAGCGCAGGCTTGAGACGGACGAACGGGCGCGCTTTCAGGACGATCCCCGCAAGGACGGAGCTCGTCAGGAGCACGTAGGCGAGAAGGCCGCTCGCGCGCGCCAAGATCCAGAAAGTGGGGTCTCGGGGCGTCACGCGAGACCCCCGGCGAGCAGCGCTCGCCCGTCACGCGCGACGATCACGGCGGGCACGGCCTGCGCATCGGCCTCGCGGGCGGCGCGCTCCGCCTCGCCGCTCAGGAAGAGTGCCGTCGCCAGGACTTCCGCCTCGGCCGCGGTGCGCGCCGCGACGGTGACGGTGAGAACGTCGCCGTCGGCCGGCGCTCCGGTCGCCGGGTCGATCACGTGGTGCGCTTCGCGTCCGTTGCACGTCCAGCGGCGGCGGTCGCGGCCTGACGTGGCGAGCGCGCCGTCTCGGAGGCCGAGCGTGATGTCCTGCGCAGGCACCGGGACGCCGATCGGCCACGTGCGACCGACTCCGACCACGTCGCCTCCCGCGTCGACCAGCGCGGGTCCAGCGGACGCGAGGATGGCGCACGCGCGGTCGGCCGCCCACCCTTTCGCGATGCCACCGAGGTCGAGAGCGAAGCCTTCCTCGATCACGACGACGTCGCCGTTCATCTCGACGTCTCCCGAGCACGGAGCGGGGGCGACGCGTGCGGGGCGGCTGCTTTGTTCGGGGAGGAGCTCGAAGGTCCGGTCGTAGCCCGCTGAGACCACGGCGTTGTGCACAGTCGGGTCGAACCGCCCGTTCGTCCGCGTGCGCGCCTCGATCGCCAAGGGCACGAGCTCGGCGAGCTCCGGGCCGACCTGCATCACACGCGCCCGGTTGAGCCGCGAGAGCTCGGAGTCCGGCAGGAAGCGCGACAGGATCTGCTCGAGCCGCCTGAACTCCCGCTCCGCTTCGTCCATCGCGACGTCCGGCGCCCGCGTGTCGACGAACAGCTCGATCTCGGTGCCCATCGCGTGGAAGCGACGGCGGTGGATCACGACGTCCTCGTCGTCGTGAGCGGAGGGAGTGCGACGACACGAACGACAGGCGCACTCGGGGTCGACTTCGATCGCGCACCGAGCGCCTTGATCAGTTCCGCGTCTGCCCGGAGGCGCTGCTCGAGCACGGCCAGATTCCGCGACGACGCACTGCTTCGCGTCGTCGCCGTTCGCGTCCACGGATGGGCGGCGATCGTCGCCCAGAGGACGAAGAAGACCAGAAGTGAGATCGCGAACACGTAGAGCCGTGCGACCTGGCTAGTCATCGGCGGTCTCCTCGTGCTCGTCGTGCTCGTGATCGTCGCCGTCGTCGCCGTCGTGGGGGGAAGCGGCTGCCGACGGCGCGTGGCGGTAGACGGTGACCTGCTGCGCCTTCGCCGGGGGTTGCAGCCGGGCGGCATCCCTCGCGAGAGAAGCCTCGAGCCGGTCGAGCTTCTTCAGGCGAAAGGTGATTGCCGGGTCCGAGGTGGTGGAAGCGTTGGCCGGCTGCCCCAGCAGCACGGTGCGGCTCACCGCGAGAGCCCCCGCGAAGAAGACGGCTCCGAGAAGCACGGTGATCAAGAACATGTGCCCGCGAGACATCGTGACCTCCTGCATTCGATGCCGCCGACGGTACGAGGACGCCGGTTAGACGCGGGTGCGACGAAGGTAAATCATCTCCAACCCCACGTTGCGGTTCGGTTTTTCACGGAGGGCCGGTACCGATGCTGATGCGACGATCGGCCTGTGAGAATCCTGGTCGTCGAAGACGAGGACGCGATCGCGCGCCCGCTGGCGGAAGGGCTTCGCCGCGAGGGATTCGAGGTCGATCGCGTCGCGACCGGCCGAGATGCGCTGGCGGCGGAGGCGCCCGACCTCGTGCTCCTCGATCTCCGGCTGCCCGATCTCGACGGTACCGACGTGTGCCGTGAGCTCCGTTCGCGCTCAGACGTGCCGATCATCGTCGTCACGGCCCGGGGCCAGGAGATCGATCGTGTCCTCGGCCTCGAGCTGGGAGCGGACGACTACGTCGTCAAGCCGTTCGGCTTCCGCGAGTTGCTCGCGCGCATACGAGCGGTGATGCGTCGAGCACGACCCACGGTCGAGGGTCGGGTGTATCGCGCAGGGCGGCTCGTCGTCGATGCCGATGCCCGCCGTGCGTTCGTGGACGACGTCGAGCTCCGGCTGACGACGAAGGAGTTCGACCTCCTTACGCTGCTCGCCGCGGACTCCGGCACCGTGATCCCCCGCGATCGCATCCTGCGCGAGGTCTGGAGCACCGACTGGTACGGATCGAGCAAGACCGTCGACGTCCACGTGTCGTCCCTCAGGCAGAAGCTCGGTGACCGACGCTGGATCGAGACCGTCAGAGGCGTGGGACTCAGACTCGCGCCGCAGTCGTGAGACGCCGGCTTCTCATCAGCTATCTCGCCGTGGCGGCGCTCGTGCTCGCGCTCCTCGAGGTCCCGCTCGCTGTGTCGTATGCGCACAACGAGCGCCAGGACCTCGCCGGGAAGGTGCAGCGCGACGCAGTTGCCCTCTCGACTCTCGTCGAGGACTCGCTCGAGAGCCGCACGCCGGTTTCTCCAGCGGTCAGGCGCATCGCTTCCAACTACACGAACGAGACGGGCGGGCGCATCGTCGTCGTCGATGCGCGGGGCCGCAGCCTCGTGGATTCGGAGCCGACGACGAGCATCGACTACTCCTCTCGTCCGGAGATCGCGACGGCACTCGGGGGCACGATCGCGACTGGAGTCCGCCACTCCACGACGCTCCATACCGACCTGATGTACGTCGCCGTCCCGGTCGCATCGAGCGGCGTCGTGCACGGGGCCGTGCGCATCACGTATCCGATGTCGGAGGTCAACGGCCGAATACACCGTTACTGGACCGCACTCGCGCTGATCGCCGCGGTGGTCCTGGCCGTGGTGGCGAGTGTCGCTTTCGTCCTATCGCGCTGGGTCGTCCGACCACTGGAGAAGCTCGAGAGCGTCGCGGAGCGCGTCGGAAAGGGAGACCTGCAGGTCCGGTCGGGGCTCGAGGGACCGCCTGAGGTGCGGCGCCTCGCGGAGACGTTCAACGCGATGGTGTCGCAACTCGACGTACTCGTGCACTCGCAGGACGAGTTCGTCGCGGACGCATCTCACCAGCTCCGGACGCCGATGACCGCCCTGCGACTCCGTCTCGAGAACATGCAGCGCGACGCCGAGCCGGAAAGCGCGCGCGAGCTGGGCAGCGCCCTTGCCGAGGTCGAGCGACTGTCGGATCTGGTCGACGCGCTGTTGGCGCTGGCACACGCGGATCGAGCATTGCCCGCGCCCCGCCCGGTCGATCTCGACCGACTGGTCGCCGACCGTTGTGACGCCTGGTCGGCGATCGCCGCCGAGAAGGGCGTCACGATCGACACTCGGCAAGAAGCCCGGCACGCACCGCTCGCGACGCCGGGCCGGCTCGAGCAGGTGCTCGACAACCTGATCGCGAACGCTCTCGATGCGACGCCGAGTGGGTCGCGTATCGCCATTCGGACGATCGACGTCGGGCCGACGGTCGCGATTCACGTGGAAGACGAAGGGCCGGGCATGAGCGCTGCCCAGCGCGAGCGCGCGTTCGACCGTTTCTGGAGCGGCGGAGAGACAGACGGATTCGGCCTCGGTCTCGCGATCGTGTACCGGCTGGTGAGGAACGACGGTGGAACCGTCGCGCTCGAGAACCTGCCGGGAGGTGGGCTCGACGTCACGGTCTCCCTGCCGGCCGGACCGACGGTTGGACGCCGGCGCACCATCGCGCGGCTCGAGGCCGTGGAAACGACGTGACCCGAGGCGTACCGCGACCGGAGACCGCGCAGTAGATGGACACCTGACGTGGGCTTCGCCTTTTACGCGTCCGGCGCGAGGTTCACGGACAGCACAGCCATCTGATTCAGCTGACGTCGGTCCCTGGGCTCCGCCTGCACTACGCCCACCAGTCGCGCCGGCCCTCGACGTCTTCCCGCCGCGCGGAGCCGAGACTCGGCGCGCCGATGACGAGGATCTCGAGACCCTCCGGCCCCGCCTCGTAGCCGCGCCACGTCCCGGGCGGGACGCGCACTGCGTCCCAGAGCCCGACCTCGACGATCTCGTCGTCGATCTTCATTCGACCGCTGCCGCCAACGACGACGTACACCTCCTCCTGCGTCTTGTGCGTGTGCCCGTACGGGAAGCGATAACCGGGTGGGACGCGCTGGTAGGCCAGGCCCGACTCCTCGAGCTCGAGCGCCTCGGTCGCCGCGCGAAACTCCAGCTCGGGGGCGCCGTCGAACTTGGAGCCCAGGTCCTCCAGATCGTCCCTGAGGTTCCTCAGCGTGAACGGCACGGCTCGTCGTGTACCGGGTGGCCCGCGATTGGCCCGACTAGCAGGCGGCGGCCTCGAACTCTCGCTCGTGCGCGCGTGTGCAACACCAGCAGCGCCCGAGCTTGTCGCGGTTCAGATCCGTCAGGACGTGGCCGCGCTCGCACACCCCCCAGCGCTCGACGAACTCCCTGATGCGCTGTCGCCTGAGGGCCGCGTGGTACCGCTCGAGTTCCTCGCTCCGAGACACGCCCCGAACGGTAGCGGCCGACGCAGAGGTGTCCACTCCGAGGACGGCTGTACGTCCCCCGCCGAGCGTCGGTGCCACGCGGACAGGGTCACGCGATCGCGGCCCCGGTCCTGAGATCGAAGAAGTAGAGACGCTCGACGTCGACGGCGATCGAGAGCGGATCGCCGGTCGCACCCCGGTGCGTGCCGGGGAATCTCGCCCGGAACGGCGACCTGCGATCCGCCGCGGCGGCCTCGAGGTCCGCCGCGACCGCGGCATCCGTGTCGAGCACGACCTCGAGCACCTCCTGGGACAGCACGGGGACGACGGACACCTCGGCGTGGAGGAGTGTTTCCGATCCGAGGGGCTCGGCGACCACGAGGCGTGCGTCGAGACGCGGCTCGTCGCGAGTCGCAGGAGCCGTGTACTCCGGGCGGATGCCGATCGCGACGCGCTCGCCAACCCTCGATGCCAGCGTTTCGCGAGCGGGCACCGGCAGGACGTTCGAGCCGAGCCGAAGCGCGATGCCGTCCCCGGAACGCTCGATCTCTCCCTCGAGAAGGTTCATCTCGGGGCTGCCGATGAAGCTCGCCACGAAGAGATTCGCCGGAGCATCGAAGAGGGCCTGCGGCTCGTCGACTTGCTGCAGCTGCCCCTTCCGCAGCACGGTGACCCGGTCCCCCATCGTCATCGCTTCGACCTGATCGTGCGTGACGTAGATCGTGGTCGCGCCCACGTCACGCTGGATGCGGGAGATCTCCGCACGCATCTGCACGCGCAGACGGGCGTCGAGGTTCGACAGCGGCTCGTCCATCAGGAAGGCGGCGGGCTCGCGGACGATCGCCCGGCCCATGGCCACGCGCTGGCGCTGGCCACCGGACAGATGACGAGGCTTCCGGTCGAGGAGCTCACCGAGGCCGAGCACACGCCCGATCTCCTCGACGCGGCGTTGCCGCTCGTCGCGCGGCACCTTGCGCATCTTGAGGCCGAAAGCGATGTTGTCACGCACCGTCATGTGCGGGTACAGCGCGTAGTTCTGGAACACCATCGCGACGTCGCGCTCTTGTGGCTCCAGCTTGTTCACGACGCGATCCCCGATCCGGATCTCGCCTTCCGTGATCGGCTCCAGTCCGGCAGTCATCCGGAGCGCGGTCGTCTTGCCGCACCCGGAGGGGCCGACGAAGACCATGAACTCGCCGTCGTGGATGTGGAGGTCGAAGTCGGCGAGGGCACGCGTGCCGTTCGGATACACCTTTCCGGCGCCGGTGAAGACGACATCGGCCACGGGCTAGATCTCTTCCACCGCGAGCCAGAGCGTCGTCTCCAGCGACGCCCCCGGCGGGAGCTCGATCGCCTCGCCGGCCTCGACCGCCTGTCCGAGCGGCAGCCTGGACACCCAGGGCTCGATGCCGAGCGCATACGACCCGGCGAGCGGCTCCTCGAGCGCGCCGCCGTAGGGCTGCCACGAGATGAGCCAGCGGAAGAGCTCGTGGTCGAAGCCGAGGCGAACTCGCAGCCGGCTGCTCTCGACGGTCACGAGGCCGTCGTCGAGGTCCGTCAGGTACACGTCGTCGTGGCTGGCGGCCTCGGGCCCGGGCACGATGCGCAGATCGACCGTGCCGCCTTCCCGGAGCCGCGCGTGGGGCCATGGGCTCCGCTGCCCCGGCTCGAGTCGGGCAGTGTCCTCCCACAGCTCCGGAATCGTCACGATCGTACGAGCCGGAACCTCGAGACGAGACCCGGCCTCGAGGAACGGCGGTCCGAGGACGAGATGGTGCCCCCAGGTGAAGTGCGCCACGTCGTCTCCCTCGTTCGTCACGCGCTCCTCGACCACGAGGCGGCCGTCGAAGCGGAGCGTGCGCTCGAGCAGGAACGGCGTCCGCTCGCACCGGACACGGCACACGAGGGCCTCATCGCGCTCCTCGCACTCCCACGGTAGGAGCGCGACCTCGCCGTGAAACGGGATCGTCTCGCCGCCATAGGTCGTCTCGTCGTTCGCGCTCGGAAAGAGCTCCTGCCAGCCGCCCGCGTAGCGGTCGAGGAACGAGGTCCGTTCGGGGCTCGGGGGATGCAGACCCCACGGAGCCTGGAAGAGCAGCTCCATCTCGGTCGGAACGTGGACGAGCGAGTGCAGTTCCGCACCCCGCTCGGGAAGAACGATCGCGCGGAGCACGTCGTCTCCCACCGCGAGAGCTCGCCAACCGGCGACGCGTCCCGCCTCAGTCACCCGGCAGCGTCTCCAGGATGAACCAGTTGGCCGTCAGACCGCAGTCGACCACGAGGTTCTGGCCGGTGATGGCCGAGGCGTCGTCGGAGGCGAGGAATGCGAACGCCGCGGCGATCTCCGCCGGCTTGACGAGCCTGCGCATCGGCACGCGCTCGAACGAGCCGTTCAGGTACGCCATGAGCTTCGGCCCCACGGCGCGTTCGGTCATGTCGGTGTGCGTGAACCCAGGAGAAACGCCGTTGACACGGATCCCGTGCTGGGCGAGCTCGAGCGCCATCGTCCGGTTCAACCCGAGGAGGGCGGCCTTCGACGCGTTGTAGCTCGCGAACGCCCCGTCCCCGCCGAGCGCGTCGATCGAGATGTTGTGGAGGATGACGCCGCCGTTCGCGTCTCGCATGGCGCGCGCGACGGCTTGCGACATGAGGAAGACGCCCGTCAGGTTCGTCCCGATGACGGCGCGCCAGTTCTCCTCGGTCATGTCGAGGAACGGCGTCTCGTCGTCGATCCCCGCGTTGTTCACGAGGACGTCGATCCGCTCCCAGCGCTCGAGCGCGGCCGAGACCACCGCGTCGACGTCCTCCGAGCGGGAGACGTCGCCGGCCACGACCCAGGCCGAGTTGCAGAGGCTCGCCGTCTCCTCCAGAGGTTCCCGCGTTCTCCCGACGCACAGAACGTCCGCGCCCTCGGACGCGAACCGCTCGGCGATCGCACGCCCGATCCCTCGCCCCGCGCCGGTCACGATCACCGTCTTGCCGTCGAAGCGGTTCATCCCTTCACCGCCCCGGCCGTCAAGCCGCGGATGAAGAACCGCTGACCGAAGAGGAACACGAGGAGCATCGGGACCGAGGCGAGCAGCATGCCCGCCATCGTCACCGGGACGTTCAGGTTGTACTTGCTCTGGAACACGGTCACCCCCACCATCAGTGTCTTGAGGTCGTCGCTCGGAAGGAAGACGAGTGCGATGAGCAGCTCGTTCCACACCCAGAGCCCGTTCACGACGACGAGCGTGACGAGTGCGGGCGCCGACAGCGGCAGCACGATGCGAACGAAGATCGAGAGATGTCGTGCTCCGTCGGTGACGGCCGACTCGAGCAACTCGTTCGGGATCGCGCGGAAGAAGTTCGTGAGCATGTACACGGAGAACGGGAGCGTGAGCCCCGCGTAGATGAGGACCACTCCCTGGTACGTGCTGACGAGGTTGAGGTTCGTGAAGAGGATGAAGAGCGGCATGAGCATCACGACGGGCGGGACGACCATGAGGGCGGTGCTGGTCGCGAAGAGCACATTGCGGCCGAACCACTGCATCCGCGCGAGCGCGAATGCGGCGAGCGCCGCGGCCGCCGTCGAGACGATCACCGCTCCGAGCGTCAGGATGGCGCTGTTCTTCAACCAGAGCAGGAACGTCCCGCCGTGCACCGCATCGCCGAAGTTGGAGAGCGACAGCGGCCACGGAAGACCGTACGGGCTGTCGAGGTACTGCCCCTGGGTCTTGAACGCCGTCGACAGCATGAACCAGACCGGATACAGCGTGAGCACCGCCATCGCGAACAGCACCACCTGACGAGCGAACCGACCCGTCTTGAAGCTCCGCTTCACGCGAGCTCCTCGCGTTGTGCGGCACGTGCCCGGATGATCATCAGGAGCGTGATTCCCACGAGCGTCGCGCCGAGCAGGACGACCGCGACCGCGGACGCCATTCCCGGCAGCGAGTTCCTGAGACCCTGGTTGTAGATGTAGAGCTCGAGCACCGTCGACGACGTTCCCGGCCCGCCCGAGGTGATGGTGTAGACGTACGCGAACACCCAGGCGAGCATGGTGATCGACGCGACCACGATGTAGAACTCGATCGTCCCACGAAGCTCGGGGATGATGATGTAGCGCAGCTG
The DNA here is from genome assembly GCA_036274755.1 of Gaiellaceae bacterium. Classification (GTDB taxonomy): domain Bacteria; phylum Actinomycetota; class Thermoleophilia; order Gaiellales; family Gaiellaceae; genus GMQP-bins7. Next base: position 32,570 of record DASUFC010000084.1, on the reverse strand, counting down.
GCTCCACCAGCCTGCACCGTCGATTCGTGCCGCCTCGAGCTGCTCGTCGTCCATCGTGAGCAGGCGCGCGAGGAAGATGATGATGCCGAAGCCGACCTCACGCCAGACGATCACGATCCCGACGGTGAGGAGCGACAGCCGTTCGCTCCCGAGCCAGTCGAGCGCGAGGCCGTCGAGCCCGACCGCGCGCAGGATGCTGTTGAGCGCGCCGTTCAGCTGGAAGATGTAGCTGGCGACGATCCCTACGATCGGAACAGCCAGGATGTAGGGCAGGAAGAGGACGCTGCGGTACACCCTCCACCCGCGCGCTCCCTCGTAGAGCAGGACGGCGAAGAAGATCGAGAGGCCGGTCAGCACGGGAACGGCGAGAAGCAGGAGTGCGCTGTGTTTGAGGGCATCGCGGAAGGTCGGGTCCTCCCACACGAGCTGGTAGTTGAGCGACCCGACGTAGGGCCCGCTCGCACCGCGAATCAGCCGCGTCGAGAAGTCGACGACGCGGACGACCGGGTACGCGAAGACGAGCGCGAGCAGGGCGAAGGCCGGCGCAACGTAGAGGTACGGAACCCAGGGACGCGTACGGAGCATCGGTGAGCTCGCGGCGCGGACGCTCACGCCCGCGCCGCGAGGTGTCTCTCAGGCTAGATCCTTCCCCCAGGTCGAGTAGTTGCCGACCATGTCGGGGTTCTGACGCTTCCAGGTCTGCGTCACGCTGGCGGCAAGGTCGCCCGCCTGCTTCCCGGTCATGCTGCCGGCGAGGATCTTCTGCGACGCGACGAACATCGCGTCGGTCCAGAACTTCGTCGGCATGAGGTCCGCGATGTAGACGTTGTGCTTCCCGGCGACCCACTTGCGCTGCACCATGCGCACGAGCGGGTCGTCGATGACGTTGCCGTTGAACCTCGTGTTCGCGGGCACCTGCTTCGACAGCCTCCACATCGCCTGCACGCGCTCCTTCGAGTGCATGTAGGCGAGCAGCTTCGCGGCGGTCTCGTGATCGCTCCCCTTCGTCGGGATGCCGAAGCCCTGGGTGTCGGTGATCGGGATGCCGGCCATCTTCCCGTCGCCGAAGCGCGGCATCACGAAGTAGCCGACGTTCTTCGCGCCGAGCTGCTTCTGCGAGTTCGGGATCGCAGGCGTCGTGTTGAAGCACATGGACGCCTTTCCCGTGTCGAACAGCTGAATGCCCTGGTAGAGCTGCAGGGAGTTGATGTCGTTGTTGAAGTAGCCCTTCTTCTTCAGCTCCTCGAGCCGCGACCAGTGCTCGTAGTAGCGCGGGTTGCGCCAGTTGAGCTTCCCGATGAAGAGGTTCAGCGCGTCGGCGGGAGTGTCCAGGTTCTGTGTGAGCGCGTTGACGAGGTACCACTCGCCGAGGAAGCCGTCCTTCACGCCGCCGCCGATCGGGATGTAACCGGCAGCCTTCAGCTTCTTGCAGGCGGCGAGGAACTGCGCCCACGTCTTCGGCGGGTTGTTCGGATCGAGCCCCGCCTTGCGGAAGTGGCTCTTGTTGTAGGCGATCCCGAACCCGACGGCGTAGAAGCCGACGCGATACTGCTTGCCCTTGTACACGGACAGCTGTGTCGCTCCCGACGACTTGAGCACCGAGGCCGGAAGCAGGCTGTTCAGCTCGTTCAGGTACCCGAGCCAGACGTTCTCCATGTGGTAGATGCCGTTGAAGAGAAACTGGACGTCTGGCGGACGGCCGGCAGCAGCCGCGTTCGTGAACTGCGGGATGACGTTGCTCGTGTCCATCAGCGTCGCGGCGACCTTGACGCCGTTCTTCTGCTGGAACTTCTTGAGCGTGTCCGTCATCCAGCGTTGGATGCCGACCGCTTCCTGCTGCCCCCACCACCACATCTTCAGCGTCGACGCACGCTGCGCGGCCGATGAGGTGAGCGCGGCCTGTGCACCGTCGGCGACGGCGAGCGCACGGGCGAGCGCCACTGCACTCACTCCGCCAGCCGTCAGCTGAAGCAGTCGCCGGCGAGAAAGCGGCTGATCGAACTGTTCCACGATCACGACCTCCGATCCGGGTTGGGCCTGCCTGCGATTCGGGCGCCAAGCGTCGCACTGTGGTCGGGGGGTGTCAAGCGTGCACCGGTCGTGCCGTCTCGATGGCGTCGCCAACCCCGAAATCGCCAGAACACACCTGTGAATTCTCTCGCCGACCCAATGTCGAAGATGGCGCGTCTCGGGCGGTCGCCGAGACTGCCGACCTCGAAGGCAACTCCGTCAGCGGCTCAACCATCCTCCGTCGACCGCCAGCGTATGACCGTGGACATACCGAGCCTGCGGCGACGCAAGCCAGTGAACCGCGTCGGCGATCTCGTCGTCGTGTCCCCACCGTCCGGCCGGGATCCGTGCGCCGAGCTCGGCCGAGCGCACGGGGTCGGACCGCAACTCGGCCGTGAACTCGTTGTCGATGTAGCCCGGCGCGACGGCGTTCACGCGAATGCCGAGGGGTGCCCACTCGTTCGCGAGGGCTCGTACGAGATTGGCGACGCCCGCCTTGCTCGCGGCGTATGAGCTGACGCGCCAGCCTCCCTGGAACGAGATCACCGATGCCGTCATCACGATCGCCCCGCCGTCCTCCATCGCCCGTGCTGCCGCACGGGCGACCGCGAACGTGGAGACGAGGTTCAGGTCGACGATGCGGCGGAAGTCCGCGAGGGAGACCTCGAGGGCGGACGCCCTCACGGCACCCCCCGCGTTGCAGACGCACACGTCCACGCGTCCCAGGCGCTCGATCGCGCGAGCGGTCGCCTGCTCTGCCTCCTCCGGATTCGCGAGGTCGCACTGCTCCACGATCGCGGGACGACCGAGCGCACGCACGGTTTCGGCCGCGTCGCCGCGCTGGATGAGCGCCAGGTCGTCGCCCTCCGCCCCGAAGCGCAACGCGATCGCGCGGCCGATGCCGCGGCTCCCTCCGGTCACGATCACCGCGCGGCTCATGCCATTCCCTCGAGGACCGTCGCCGTCGTCGTCGTCTCGAGCTGCTCGCCCGGTCCGAGCACCGCCGCAGTCCCGTCCGCGATGCTCGACGCCAGTCCGCCCGGTGCGCTGGTGCAGGGCTCCGTCAGTAGCAGGTAGTGCCCGCGCCAGCCGCCGTAGACCCCCCAGAGCCAGGTCGTCCGGAAGACGTCCGGATCGAAGGCCAGGCGCAGGCCGACCCCACGATCCACGTGGACGACCTCACACCAGCCCTCACGAACACCCGCCGTGTGCAGCCACTCGGTGAGCCCGGCGTCGGGAGGCGGCATGGCTCGCAGGTCGATTCCGTCGTGCTCGGGCCAGCGCAGGGACGCGGCTCCCTCGAAGCGGCCGGGCTGCACGGCGACGACGTCGAGCGATGCCGCCGGCAGGTCGATTCGAGAACGCGGAGTGATCGCGTGCGCGACGTGGAGGTTCCAGACGTACGGCACCGGCTGGAGCCCGAGGTTCACGAGCCGGTGGCGGAACCGCACCTCCAGGCCATTGCGGCTCACCGTGATCCACTTCTGCATCAGACAGGGCACGGCGACCGCGTAGCGCTCGAGGAGGACGGTGGCGGTCTCGCCGTCGTCCTCCTCGAGGGTCCATTCCCACGGGCCGCACCACAGGTCGCCGTGATCGTGGAACGTGTTGTCGCCGACCTCGCAGGGAGCATCCGTCGGGAAGAGCTCGTCCCATCCCCCACACCACACGTCGTCGAAGGCCGCGCCGGCGTAGGTGGGGCGAAGCGGGACCCGCGGGTTCTGCCAGAGCAGGTTCTCGCCCGTCGCCAGGTGCACGAGGTCGAGGATCTTCGCGCCCGCCTCCGGGAAGACGGTGACGCGCAGTCGGTCCCCCTCGAGCCGGAGCCCGGGCATCCCGTCGTGGACGTGGTCCGTGTCGACGAGGGGTGTCAACGATCGTCCGTCGCGTAGCCGAACGCGCCCCAACCGCCGTCGACCACCAGTGTCGTCCCGGTGACGAAACTCGCCTGTTCGGAGGCGAGGAAGAGGACGGCCGCGGCGATCTCGTGCGGCTCGGCCAGACGCCCCATCGGGGTGCGCCCCACGTAGAGCTGCTCGCTCACCGCCCCGGACGCGATCGCCCGTTCGACCATCTCCGTGCGCGTCACCCCGGGGGCGACCGCGTTCACGCGAACGCCCCGGTCGGCCCACTCGATGGCGAGGACGCGTGTCGTCATCTCGACGGCGGCCTTCGCCGCGCAGTACGCGAGGCGCTGCGGGAACGCCTCGGTGGCGTTGATCGAGGAGACGTTGACGATGCAGCCGCGCCGTCGCTCCAGCATCCGTCCGCCGAACGAGCGCGAGCACAAGAAGGTGCCGGTCGCCATCACGTCGAGCGATCGCCGCCATTCGGCTGCCGGCAGGGTCTCCGAGGGCGCAATGTGCGCGACACCCGCATTGTTCACGAGGACGTCGACGGGCCCGACCTCCCTCTCGACGCGCTCGGACGCCGCGTCCACCTGGGCTTCGTCGGAGACGTCGCAGCGGTAGGGGCTCCCTGACTCGACGTCGAGGATCGCGACCGTGTCGCCCTGCCCCTCGAAGGCCGCGGCGATCGCCGCGCCGATCCCGCGCATGCCCCCGGTGACGACGACGACGCTCATCCGGCGGGAGGCTGGAAGAGCTCGAGCACTATCCCGTCGGGGTCGCGAACGTACAGACTCCAGGCGCCCGTGTTCGCTCCCGTGTCGATCGGCACGGGATCGGAGAAGGGCTCCGCCCCGGCATCCACCAGCCGCCGACGCGCGTCGTGGATGTCGTCCACGAGCAGGCACACGTGCGTGATTCCGACGTCCGCCGGCTCGTGCGCGGACGCGCGCCCTCGCGGCTCGAGATACTCGAAGAGCTCGATGCGCGAGCCCCCGTGCCCCTCCAGCTGGGCGATCCGCACGTGCGCACCCGGGTAGCGCGTGATCGCCGCGAGGTACCCACCTTCCTTCTCCTGCTCGAGCACGACCTCGAGGCCCACCGCGTCACGATAGAAGGCGAGCGAGCGGTCGAGGCTCGAGACGGTGAGCCCGACGTGGTTCACGACGGGGCTCATTCGCCCTTCAGTGCGCCCGCGACGAGGCCTCGCACGAAGAACCGCTGGCCGAAGATGTAGACGGTCACGATCGGAAGCGTCGCGAGCGTCAGTCCGGCCATGATGGCCGGCACATTGAGGCTGTAGCGGCTCTGGAAGCCGGTGATCCCGACCATCAGCGTCTTCTTCGAGTCGTCCTGCAGGAAGACGAGGGCGATCAGGAGCTCGTTCCAGACCCAGAGCAGGTTCACGACGCCCAGGGTGACGAGCGGCGCGGCGGAGAGCGGAAGGACGATGCGTCGGAAGACCCTCCACGACGACGCGCCGTCCATGACGGCGGCCTCGATCATGCTCGCGGGGATCGTGCGGAAGAAGTTCGTGAGCATGAACACCGAGAAGGGCAGCATGAGCCCGACGTAGATCAGGATCACGAGCCTGAAGGTCGAGATCTGTCCGATACGGACGCCGAAGACGAAGAGCGGCACGAGCAGGACGACGGGCGGGACGACCATCAGCGCGACGAGCACGCCCAGAACGGCGTCGCGTCCGCGGAACGCCCAGTGCGCGAATCCCCAGGCCGCGAACGCCGCGACGAGCAACGTGATGACGACGGACGCGCTCGAGACGATCAGGGTGTTCTCGAACCAGCGCGGGAACTGGTCGTTGACCGCCGCGCGAAAGCCTCCGAGCGACGGACTCGCGATCGGTGCCCACGGGTGTGCGCTGAAGCTCTCCTCGGTCTTGAATGCCGCGGTGAGCATCACGTAGACCGGGAACAACGCCAGCACGCTCGCCACGATCAGGAGCGCGTGCTTCGAAGCCGTCCCGGCGATGCGCCGCGTCCTACTCATCAAGCCCCACCCCCGACGAACGCTGGATACGGAAGAAGATCGCGATGAGCACGAGCGTGACACCGAACAGCATCACGGCCGCGGCCGACGCGATCTCGGGCGATTGGTACTGGAACGCCGTCTGGTAGATGTAGAGCTCGGTCACCTGGGTCGCGTCTCCCGGGCCGCCCTGGCCGTTCGTCATCACGTAGACGTAGTTGAAGACCCAGGAGACCATCGTGATCGCCTCGACGATCACGTAGAAGACGATGACGCCGGACAGCTGCGGAATCGTGATCCTGCGGTGGAGCCGGAAGAAACGCGCGCCGTCCATCCTTCCCGCCTCGAAGACGTCCGACGGGACGGACAGGAGCCGGGCGAGGAAGAGGATGATCCCGAAGCCGAGCTCGCGCCAGACGATCACGGCGGTCATCGTCCAGAGCGCCCATCTGGGCTGACCGAGCCAGTCCTGAGCGATGCCCCCGAGTCCGACGGCTCGCAGGAGCTGATTGACCAGCCCGTTGAACTGGAGCAGCTGGCCGAAGACGACTCCGATCACGGGGATAGCGAGAACGTACGGCAGGAAGAGCGCCCACCGGTGGAAGCGCCAGCCGCGCAGCCCCTCGAACAGGAGGATCGAGAGGAGGAGTGAGAGCAACACGAGCACGGGCACCGCGATGAGAAGCCGGATGTTGTGCGTCAGCGCCGTCCGGAACGTCGGGTCCGACCAGGTGATTCGGAAGTTGTCCGTCGTCCAGTGCCCCTCGAACCGCAGCGACGTCCGCGCGAGCTCGTACATCGAGTACCCGAAGACGAAGACGACGATCGCGAGCGCGGGAGCGATCCACACGAGTGGCTCCGCGCGGCCGAGACGCAGCCTGCGCCTCCTGGGCTGCGAGAGGGCGACGGTGCCGGAAGTCACTCGACGTCCGGCACCGCGCTCGACGTCCGCACGACTACTTGTACGACTGAGCCCAAATCTTGAAGTTCGCCATCTGCTTCCGCTGCGTCAGGCGGATGCGTTGGGCGATCTTCTCGGTCGCGGCCGCTGCTTCCTTGGCGTCGATGCTTCCACCCAGGAGGAGCTGCGACTGCGCGAAGTTCGCCTTCGAGTCGAGCTCGGTGGGAATGAAGTTCTCGAGGTAGGGAGCACCGTTCTTCACGAGGTTGAAGAGGATCTTCTGCTGCGGCAGCTTGATGAGCTTCGTCTTGAAGCGGTCGTCCGCCGGGAACGCGCCCGTCGTGTTGAACCAGGCGGCCATCCGCTCCGGCGTGTGCATGAAGCGGATGAAGTCGGCGGACTCCTGCGGGTACTTCGTCCACGCCGTGATCCCGACGGTCTGGGAGGTCGAGCCCAGCTTGCCCGCGTACGGCCCTTTGCCCCACTTGGGCATGGCCATGACGCCGGCCCTCGCAACGCCGACCTGCTGGACGAACTTCTTCACGTCGGAGCCGGCAGCGACGGTCATCGCGGCCTTCCCCTGCGCCCAGCGCTGCTGGCCCTGATAGAGCTCGAGCGAGTTCATGTCGTCGTTCCAGCACTTGTGGTCCCGCATCTCCTGCAGGCGCGTCCACCAGGCCGCGTGCTTCGGATCCGTGAACTTCTGCTTGCCGGTGGTCGCGTCGAGGACGTCGCCGATCGAGCTGATCCCCTGCGCCCCGATGATCGAGTACAGCCAGCCGCCGAACCAGCCGTCCTTGATGCCGCCGGCGATGGGCGTGATGCCTTTGGCGTTCAGCGCGTCGCAGGCCTTGAGCAGTGCGGCCCACGTCGTCGGAGGCTTGACGCGTGCCTTCGCGAGGACGTCCTTGCGGTAGAGGACCGGGAACGAGGGTTGGACGTACCACGGCGCGGTCCAGACCTTCCCCGCGTACGTGTCCTCCTTCGCGTTCAGGTAGTGACGGAGCTCGGATCTCGGGATGTAGTCGGAGACGGGCTTCGTGTTCCCGAGCCAGGCGTCGTCGAGCGACCAGATGCCTCCCCAGAAGTACTGGATGTCGGGCCCCTTCTTCGCCGCCGCGGCCGCCTTGAACGCCGGGATGAGACCGTCCGTGGTTTGGAGGACGGTCTTGATCGAGACGTTCGGGTGCTTCTTCTCGTAGAGCTTGATCGTCTGAGCGAGCCAGTTCTTCGCGCCCGCGGCCTCCTGCTCTCCCCACCACCACATGGTGAGATTCACGTTCGCGCTCGAATCGCGTTGCGCGCTTCGTGACGTGGGCCGTGCTGCGGACGCCGTGGATCCGAGCAATGCAGCCGCCGCCAGCACGGCGACGACCGCGAGCCCGAGGTTGCGATGCATGTTCGTCCTCCTTTGCAGCTCCGCCTGCCGTCGGTCTGGTACGAGGCATCATCCCGCATCCGCGCTTGCGGGCGCAAGGATGCGTCAGAGCACGAGGCTGTGCGTCGAGAGGATCTCGCATCCGACGTCGTTCACGAGCACCACCTGCTCGACCCGGACACCGATCCCGGCGTAGCTCCCGGGCTCGATTGCGACGACCATCCCAGGCTCGAGAGGAACAGCCGCATCCGGCACGAGCCGCGGCTCCTCGTGCCACGACGTCCCGAGCCCGTGCCCCGTGTGATGGGGGAAGTCGAGCGCGGAGCGCGCGAGCCGGTCGAGGTCTGCCGCGACCGCGCCCGGCCGTATCTCTGCCACGACCGCTTCGAGCGTCTCGAGCGAGCGGGCGTGAGCCGACCGTGCCTCCGCCGTCGGCTCGCCCAGCGCGAACGTCGCGCACGAGTCTCCCCAGTACCCGGCGACGCGCGGTACGAGGTCGCACAGGACGAGGTCCCCCTCCTCGAGCACGCGGAGGCTCGGAGGCCCGCCGACGTCAGCGGTCCTCGGCCCGGACACGAGGTCAGCGAGGACGGGGAGCCGCGCACCCGCCGCCGTCTCCATCGCGGCGCGCGTCACCGCCCAGAGGTCGAGCTCGGTGATGCCCGGCCGAGCCTCCGCCCGTGCTGCCGCCTGCCCGGCGTCGCAGACTGCGATCGCCTCTCGGATGCGCTCGACTTCGTCGGGATCCTTGACCGCGCGAAGATGCGAGAGCTCCTTCTCGATGTCGACCCACTCGAGGTCCGCGGCGAGAGCCGCGGGATACGAACCTGCGTCGATCGCCACGGGCGTCGCAGCCAGCGCCTGCCCCAGTGCGCGGGCGGCATGGGCGACGCTTTCCAGCGGGCCGGTTCCGAAGCCCGGATAGGTCACGACCTCGCAGCCCGTCTCCCGCGCCCCTTCCTCCTCGTCCTCGCTCACGACGAGCGTCGCGGTCCCGTCGGAGGCCAGCACCGCGATCGCCGACAGCGCGAAGGGACTCGGCCCCGTCTCGACGTCCGGCGCGTATCCCGTCAACCAGGTCACGGCGGCGGGGGCGGACACGGCGATGGTGCGGGCGCCCGCGGCGTCGGCTACAGCCAAGGCTCTCTCCCTCCGGGGCGCCATCAGAAGGTCACCGTCAGGCCGCCGTCAACCGTCAGGACGTGGCCGGTCACATAGGTGTTGCGCTCGCTGGCGAGCCATGCCGCCTGCTCGGCGATCTCCGACGGGCGTGCATGCCGGCGCATCGGCAGCTTCCCGTGCTCGAGATACACGGTCTCGAACCACTCGCTCTCGAGCTCGTTCTTGCCGTCGACGATCGACATGCGCGTCGCGACGAAGCCGGGCGCGATCGCGTTGACGAGCACGCCGTGACGCGAGAGCTCGATGGCGAGGGTCCTCGTCGCCTGGTCGAGTCCGCCCTTGGCCACGTCGTACGACAGCGCCTGCTCCTCGCCGTAGCGACCGTGGATCGACGTGATGTTGACGATCCGCCCATAGCCTCGAGCTGTCATCCCCCGCGCCGCGCGGCTTGCGAGGAACACGGGGGCGTGCAGGTTGACGGCGAGCACCTTGCCATAGCTCTCGAGATCCAGGTCGACGGCGAGCGCGGGCAGGAAGATGCCGGCATTGTTGACGAGGACGTCGAGCGGCCCGACGGCCGACTCCGCCTCGGGCACGAGACTCTCGAGCGCCGGTGTGTCCGAGAGATCCCAGCGCAGGGGATGGACGGACGTCCCGAGATCCGGGATCTCCTCACGATCGACCGCGACGACACGCGCTCCCTCCTCGACGAACCGCTCGACGATCGCACGGCCGATGCCGTTCGCGGCACCGGTGACGAGGGCGACCCGCTCGTGGAGCAGGGTCATCCTGCGATACCTGTCCGAGCTCGCCTCACTGCCCTCCGGCCCGTGCGATCCATCCCGCTCACCTCTGCGACTCGACCTCGGTGGATGGTGCATGCTTTCGCGCGACCGTCCGGGAGTCAACGATGAAGATCACCGACGTCGAGCCGATCGTGCTCCGCCTCCCGCAGGTCGACGCCGCGCGGGCGGACGGGACCCAGGACGCATTCCTCGTCCGCGTCCATACCGACGAGGGCATCGTGGGCCTCGGCGAGGCCGATACTGCCCCGCTGCTCGCGCGCACCATCGTCGAGATGCCGTCCTCGCACTCGCTCGCGCGCGGGCTGCGGGAGGTGCTGATCGGAGAGGACCCCCTGGAGGTCGACCGGCTCTGGCAGACGATGTTCCACGCGAGTGACCACTACGGCCGCCGCGGCGCCGCGCTCCACGTCATCAGCGCGATCGACATCGCCCTCTGGGACATCGCGGGCAAGGCAGCGGGCCTTCCGATTTCCGCTCTCCTCGGGGGACGCCGCATCACCGAGATCGGGGTCTACGCGAGCGAAGTCATGCCGGCGACGCCCGACGACGTGCGCCGCATCGCCGCGGCCGCAGTCGAGTCCGGATATGACGCCCTGAAGCTCGGCTGGGGGCCGCTCGGCCGCGACCTCGCGTACGACGAGACGCTCGTGCATGCGGCGCGTGAGGAGCTCGGGCCGGACCGGGCGCTCATGCTCGACGGCGGCCGTGCCTACACGGTCAAGCGTGCGCTCGAGCTGCTCCGCCGCGTCGAGGAGCACCAGCTCTACTGGTTCGAGGAAGCCCTGCAGCCCGACGATCTCGACGGATATGCACGGCTCGCCCCGGCCGCATCCGTGCGCATCGCGGCAGGCGAGGCGGACGAGACCTTCGCGCCGTTCCGGGCACTCGCCGAGCGCGGCCGGGTCGACGTCCTCCAACCCGATCTCGCGCGGTGCGGCGGGTTCACCGTGGCGCGCCAGATTGCGCTCCTCGAGCGGTCCTCGTCCGTCGAGATCGTGCCGCACTGCTTCTCGAGCGGCGTGCTCGTGGCCGCGTCACTCCACTTCGTCGCGACGCTCGACCGGCCGACCTGGTGCGAGTACTCGGTCGCCCAGTCACCGCTCGTGAACGGGATCCTCCGGAAGCCCTACGCGCTGCGTGAGGGCCGGCTCGCCGTTCCCGACGGCCCGGGACTCGGGGTCGAACTGGACGACGCGGCGGTCAGCCTGTACCGAGTGGAGTAGATGGCCGCGATCGAGTTCCGTGGAGTGACGAAGGAGTTCGCCGACGGGACGGTCGCGGTCGACGACCTCCAGCTCGAGATCGCGGACGGCGAGTTCATGATCTTCGTGGGGCCGTCGGGTTGCGGCAAGACGACCGCGCTGCGCATGCTCGCCGGCCTCGAACGCCCCACAGCTGGCGAGATCCTCATCGGAGACACGGTCGTCAACGATCTCGACCCGGTCGACCGCGACATCGCGATGGTGTTCCAGAACTACGCGCTCTACCCGCACATGACGGTCCGCGCGAACATCAGCTTCCCACTCGAGACGCAGCGCGTCCCGAAGGCGGAGCGCGAGCAGAGGATCGATGAGGCCGCGGCGCTGCTCGGCCTCGACGGCCTGCTCGACCGAAAGCCGCGCGCGCTCTCGGGAGGCCAGCGGCAGCGTGTCGCGATGGGCCGAGCGATCGTGCGGCACCCGCGGTGCTTCCTCATGGACGAGCCGCTCTCGAACCTCGACGCCAAGCTGCGAGTCCAGATGCGAGCGGAGCTCGTGAAGCTCCACCAACGTCTCGGTGTGACGACGCTCTACGTCACCCACGATCAGGTCGAGGCGATGACGCTCGGACAGCGCGTCGCCGTGCTCGACCATGGTGTCGTGCAGCAGGTCGACCCGCCGAGCGTCCTCTACGACCGCCCCGCGAACCTCTTCGTGGCGTCCTTCATCGGGAGCCCTGCGATGAACTTCCTCCGCGTGCAGGGTGACGGGACCAGTATCACGTTCGGGACGTACCGTCTCCCGCTCCCGGAAGCGGTGGCCCGGTCGCTCACGCGAGCGCAAGGCGAGATGATCCTGGGCCTGCGGCCCGAACACTTCTCCGTGACCTCGTCTTCCGACGACGGCCCGACGGTCCAGGCGACCGTCGAGCTCACCGAGCAGCTCGGCTCGGAGGCGCTCGTGTACTTCCGCCTGGACGGCGTGGCTGCGGAGACGCTCGGCGCGGAGTCGGAGGCGGAGCTCAGCGGGGCGTTCGTCGCACGCCTCGACCCGCGAGTCCGGACAGATGCGGGCCAGCAGCTCGCGCTCGTCGTCGACCTCGCGCGCGCGCACTTCTTCGACCCCGCGGACGGCCGCAGTTTGAGGAGGGCGTCGTGACCTACGACCCGCGCGAGGTACGTGGGACGCCCTACGGCGCGCCTCTCGTCCCGCAGTTCCCGCTCCGCATGCGCGACACGGAGATCCTCACGGTCGTCTATCGCAGCGACCGGGCCGCGATCGAGGCGATGGTGCCGGCGCCGCTCGTCCTCCTCGGCGACCTCGTGCTCGTCCATGTCTACGCCATGCACGACGCCGAGTGGTTCGGCGTCTACGGAGAGTCGGCCGTCCAGATCCCCGTCCAGCACGAGGCGAGCGGCACCACCGGCGCGTACTCCCCGCTCCTCGTCGTGGAGGGCGACGGCCCGGTGGCGGCGGGCCGCGAGATCTACGGCCAGCCAAAGAAGGCCGGCCGGATCAGGCTGGGAGTGCACGGCGACCTGCTCGTCGGGACCGTGAGGCGGAACGGCATCACGATCATCAGGGCGACGATGCCGTACAAACAGGTCGCCGGCACCGCCGAGGATCTCGAGAAGCACGCGTCCTTTCGGACGAACATCAATCTCAAGGTGATCCCGGACGTCGACGGATCAGGCGCCGCAGTGAGCGAGCTGACAGCCAGGACCCTCGATGACGTCGTGGTGGCCGAGGTCTGGCGCGGCCACGGAACGCTCGAGCTGCGACCGAATGCGCAGGTACCGGTGCATCTTCTTCCCGTGCGAGAGGTCGTCGAGGCCTTTCACTGGTGGGCCGACTTCTCACTCGTGGACGGCGAGGTAATCGAGCGATTCTCGTGACGCCCGGTAGCTCGCCCGCGACGAGATCACAACACCGACAATGCCTCCGTCATGCTCGTGGCTGCTGACTCGCTCGGCCGATTGAAAGAAGAGCTGTGCGTCGCACTGGGCGCCGAGTACGTGATCGACAGCGAGGCAGTGCGCGCCCAGCACTCGACGGGCGAGTCGTTCCACGAAGCCGGGCTGCCCGATGTCGTCGTGCACCCCGGTTCGATCGAGGATGTCGTCGCTGTGGTGCAGGTATGCCGCACGCATCGTGTGCCGCTTGTCCCGTTTGGTGCCGGCACATCGCTCGAAGGCCACGTCGTCCCACTCCGGGGCGGCGTGTCTCTCGATACGTCACGCCTCAACCGGATCGTGCGGCTGAGCGTCGAAGACCTCGACGTCCAGGTCGAGTCGGGCGTCACACGAAAGCAACTCGATGCACGGCTTCGCCCCGAGGGCGTCTTCTTCCCTGTCGATCCAGGAGCGGATGCGACGATCGGCGGCATGGTGGCGACCGGCGCATCGGGCACGACCACGGTGCGCTACGGCGCCATGCGCGAGAACGTTCTGTCGCTGACGGTCGTGACTCCCGACGGCAAGGTGGTTCGGACGCGCTCGCGCGCACGAAAGTCCTCTGCCGGCTATGACCTCACCCACCTGTTCATCGGTTCCGAAGGGACTCTCGGAGTCGTTACCGACGTGACTCTGAGGATCTACCCGACGCCGGAAGCGATCTCGTCGGCCGTCTGCTCGTTCCCGTCACTGGATGCCGCCGTGCGCGTCGCAATCGAAACGACTCAGCTCGGTGTTCCCGTCGCGCGCATCGAGCTTCTCGACGACGTGCAGATGCACGCCGTGAATCGCCGCTTCGGTCTCGGGTACCCGGTCGCCCACACGCTGTTCCTCGAGTTCCATGGCGGCGCTGCGGAAGTCGCCGCGCAGGCGGAGGAGGTCGGCGCGCTCGCGCGCGAGCACGGCGGCGGCGACTTCGCGTGGGCGACGAACGAGGACGAGCGAGGGACGCTGTGGACGGCTCGCCACCATGCCTACGAAGCTGCGCTTGCGTTGCGGCCCGGCTCGAAGGGCTACATCACCGACGTCTGCGTCCCGATCTCGGAGCTCGCGCGCACGATTGCCGATGCACGTCGAGCGATCGAAACGGCTGGGCTCGTCGCGCCGATCGTCGGCCATGTTGGCGACGGAAACTTCCACGTTTGCTTCCTCGTCGACTCCTCGCAGCCCGATGAGCTTGCGCAGGTGCGCGCTGTGGCCGACGACATCGCCGAGCGCGCGATCGCGGCCGGAGGCACCTGCACCGGCGAGCACGGGGTCGGGTATGGCAAATCGAAGTTCTTGCCGCTCGAGTACGGCGACGAAGGCGTGAGCCTCATGCACCGCGTGAAGTCGGCGATCGATCCCGATGCGATCATGAATCCCGGGAAGATCCTCCCCGAGCCCTAGCGTCGCTTTCGTGCTCGTGACATGGGGCCGCTGAACGCGGCCCCATGTCTCACAACCGTTTCGTGCCGATGCTCAGTGGGTGAGTGCGCCTCGTCCACCTCTGCGGTCGACTACCAGTCGGTAGATCGCAAGCAAGATGATCGAACCGACGATCGCCGTCAGCCACGTCGAGATGTCGAAGAACTCGTCCATTGGGTCTGCATCGAACAGCACACCCGCCAGGAAGCCGCCGAGGATCGCCCCGACCACCCCGATGAGCGCCGTGACGATCCAGCCTCCGGGATCGTCGCCGGGCATGATCGCCTTCGCGATCGCGCCGGCAAGCAGGCCAAGAATGATGAATGCGATGATGCCCATGCCTTCCCTCCGTTCTCGATTGCGCCGGTGATTTCCCTGCAGGCGGGCCGGTGAAACCGCAAACGCCGCGAGCGCGGTAGGGATAGTCAGGCGTAGGAGAGCCGCAGCCCCTCACGCCTCGTCGAAGTCGAGCTCCTTCTTCTCTCCGCTCTTCGGCGGCTTACCTGTGACGGCTCCGAGGACGATCTCCGCGAATTGGAGGACCTTCGGCTTCTTGTCCTCCCAGTACTCGGCCTCATCGACGTCCACGCGCAAGAGCTCGAGGTGTGGATCGTCGACGCCGCCGGGGAACCACGCCTCCGCGAACGTGTTCCAGAGCTCACGAGCCTTCTCCTTGTCCTCCACGAGCTCGCCGCGGCCGACCACGGAGTCGTAGAGGTCTTTGTCCGGGGCGGCGTAGCTCAGCTCCACGCGCCCGTCTCGGGCGAGCGCCTGTGCCGCCGGCGCTGCGTTCGAGATGAAGAACCAAAGCCTTCCGTCGAAGTCGTCGCCCTGGGTCCACATCGGCCGGCTGCGGAGCGTCCCGTCTGCGTCGACCGTCGTCATCATCGCCACACGGACGTCGCCGATCTTCTCCCAGAGCTCCTGGTGATCGTCGTCGATGCGGTGCGAATGTCCCATCGCCTCGTGCCTCCTCGATCGCATGGTGAGAGGTCGAAGGATTCCCCGAGCCACCCGTCCCGAACCGGACATCCCCAGCGAATCGCGGTTGCCGCCGAATCCCGAGCATCGAAGTCGCTCTCGATCCGCAGGTAGGTGAGGGCGCTCGCGCCGCCCCGCTCGGCTAGACCCGAGGTTCGGCTTGTCCATCCGATGCCAACGGATGAAGCCGCACGCATCGCATGAGTACGCCAGAGCCTCGAGTCCTCCCTCGAGCGCCTGGAGGGTTGAGTGCCCGTCGAGGAGCACCCAGGTCGTACCGCCGCACATCGGGCACTTCCGTGCTTCGTCGACGACTTCCGTACCCACGTCGGAACTGTAAGCGTGAGGCCGTCCGGGGCGAGCAGCCGCGTACTCGGAGTCGGGATGATCCCGAGTTGTCGGCGGAGCCGAGCTCGTCCGTGTGCGACCACGTTTCGCCCGCTCTACTGAGATCGTGTTGTCCGAGGATCAGCATCGGCGGTGCCGCACGACGATCGTGCGCGCACGTCTGCGGCTGGCTGCGCGACGCAAGCGCGATCCGCACGCGAGATCGGGAATGTCAGCTTCCACTCGCGTAGGTTTGACGTATGGGTGATGTGCACGCGACCGCTCCGCCGCCGACGCTGCCGGTTGCCCTTCAGGTTCGCAGGGCGACCGGGCCCGTCGTCGGCCGACAGGTCGAGCTCGGTGCGATCAGACAGGAGCTCGCCTCGGCCAGAGCCGGGCGCCTGACCGCTCTCACTCTCGAAGGTGAGCCCGGTATCGGCAAGACGCGGCTCCTGGTCGCTGCTGCGGAGGTCGCGGCGGCCGAGGGCTTCACACCGATCGCGGCGACAGGCGACGAAGAGATCCGGGGTCCGTTCCTCCTCGCGCGCGGGATCTTCGCCTCGGCGGCCGTGCACGAAAGCAGCAGCAACGGCGCACGCGAGCAGTTCCAGCGTGTCCTCGACGCCATCTCGGGCCGAGACGACCCGACACTCGAGGCGCTCTCTCCGGATCACAAGCTCCTTCGGGTGTTCGATCTCGCTGCCGTCGCGATCCGTGACCTCGCTGCTACCAGCCCCGTCGCGGTGCTCGTCGACGACCTTCAGTGGGCGGACGAGGACAGCGTGCGGATGCTCCGTTACATCGTCCGGACCGACGGCGACGTGCCCGTGTTCCTCGGACTGGCGACGCGGACGGAGAGGCTCGCCGAAGTCACCGAAGGGGTGACCCTCATCGCCGACATGGAACGCATGGGGATGGTGCGCCGCCTCAAGCTGGAGCGTTTCACACAGCCGGAAACGCAGGAGCTCGTTCAGCAGACCCTCGGCGGGAAAGTCAACCTCTCGAGCGCGGCGACGATGCACGCGCAGGCGGAAGGTGTCGCGTTCATCGTCGAAGAGCTCGCTCGGTCGTACCGGGAGACCGGCCTGATCCAGGAGATCGACGGGGCGTGGACGCTCGTGCGAAACGCCACTCGCCTGCTCCCGTCCGGCGTCCGCACGTTGATCCAACGCCGGGCCGCCCGCCTGCCTGCCCGCACCAAAGACGACCTGTCCGACGCGGCGATCCTCGGGAGGAGCTTCAGCCTCAAGGATCTTCGCTGGATCAAGCTCCACCTCGGTGCGGACGAGGAGGGCTGTACTCCGACTGTTCTCGCGGAGTCACTGGCGGTCGCGGCCAAGTGGGGACTCCTCGAGGAGTACCAACCGGGATCGCCCGCGGACTACCGCTTCACACACGACCAGATCCGGGAGTTCGCCGGCACCATGCTCACCGCCGAACGCCGGCGCGCGATCCACAGGGCGATCGTCGAGATGTTGACCGCAGGCGGCGATCCGCCGCCGGAAAGCATGTCTCTTCTCGCCTACCACGCCCTCGCCGCGGGCGATTCGGACCGCGCACTCCGCTTCTCCATCTCGGCCGCCCAGGCGGCGCTCGACGCCCGGGCAGCAGACGAGGTGCTTCGCATCGTCAACCAGGCCCTTCCTGCGGCCTCCGCGGCGCAGGACCGCGTCACCCTGCTCACCGCCCAGGACGACGCGCTGGGCACGCTGCGTCGGTCGGCCGATCGCCTCGAAGGCCTTGCCGAGCTCGCTGCGCTGGCGGAAGCTCTGGGCGACACCCACCTCGAGCTCGACGTGAATCTGCGGCGTGCCGCCGCACTGCGCGTGGCCGAGGAGGAAGACCAAGCCGCGGCGCTGGCGGTGTCGGTGCGCGAGACGGCGCGAGAGCGGGGGGACCGCGTGGCCGAGTTGAAGGCGTGCCTCGAGCTCGGCCAGGCCCTTCTCAGAAGCCCCTTGGGAGAGTCGTTCAGTGCACCGGGCGACGTGGATCTGGACGGCGCTGCACTCGCCTACGAGCGGGCGCGTGAGCTGGCGGAGGAACTGGGCGACACGCCCTCGCTCGCGGCCGCCTTGCGCGAGCTCGGGGTCATCTCCATCACACGGGTGAGAGAGTGGTATATGGAGCGCGTCCAGACGGGCGAGGTCGTCGCGATCATGGGACGCGTCGCGGCCGGAGAGACACCCGCGCAGATCATCGCCGGGACGCCAGTCGCCCACAGCCTCGACGAAGGCATCGCGCACTACGAGCGGGCCATCGAGCTCTTCGACGAGATCGGCGATCGCCGGGGTGTGATGTCGGCGATCATCGCGCGGGCGTTCATCGACTTCGCCATCGACATCCATCTGCTCGGTGCTGCCCGGAGGATCGAAGAGATCAGGCGGTTGTTCTCGCAGCTCTCCTCGCTCACCCGCGAGAGCGAACGTGGTGCAGTGGAGGCACAGATGCTCTTCGGGGCCCAGGTCTACGCGCGCGCCAAGGCCGTCCCCGACCTCGCGCTCTCGCGCGGTCAGGAGGCTCATGAGCATGCGCGCCTCCTGGGGGACCGGTCCCTGGAGTTCGCGTCCGCAGTCGGACTGGCGTTGACGCACGTGGAGCTCGGCGAGCTCGACCAGGCAGAGGCGTGGCTCGCCCTCGCCGCCGAAGCCGCGGCGCTCGACCCGACACCGCTTCGAGCACGGCAGCTGGAGTCGACTCGAGGGATGATCCGAGCGGTCGCAGGAGATGCGCAGGGGATGCAGGAGCACCTGGGACGGGCGGTTCGACTGGCAACCGAGCAGGGTCGTCCCGCCGCACGATGCGAAGCGCTGGCCAGACTTGCGCTGGAGGCAGCGACGCTCGGTGCCGCCGACGGCGACCCGGAGCTGCTGGCGCTGGCCGACGAGGCGGCGAGGGATGCCAGGGAGCTCATGGACCTTCTGCCGGGGCACCCGCCGTGGGGAGCCGAAGCGGACGCCGCACTCGCTCAGGTAGCCCTCGCGCGCGGCGAGCGGGAAACAGCCGCCGACGCCGCACGGTCCGCTTTCGCGACGCTCCACGCTGCGCACTCCGAGGATGTGTTCCTGCGCATCGTCCTACCGGCGGCACGCGTTCTGCTCCTGGCGTCGGACGCCGACGACGAGCGCCAGATGGTGCAGGAGCTGCTGACCTTGAGAGCAGCCCTGATCGCTCAGCGGACGGCGGACGAGGACGTCCGGGTGCGGTGGTTCCGCGGACCGCTCGGCCGCGAGCTGTCCACGCTCACGGGGAGTTCGTACGGCGAGCTCCGAGGTCAGGTCACGCACCCTCCGAAGGCTGCGGCCGTCGGCGAGGGCGACACGAGACTCCTCTGGCTCCTCATCGAGGGCAGAACCAACAGGGAAATCGCATCGCAGCTCGAGGTGGACGAAGAGGTCGTGGCGAGGCGGCTGGCGGAGATGTACGCGCGAATCGGTGTCTCCTCGCGTGGCGAAGCGGCGGTCCTCGCTTTCCGGGAGCGGATGGTGTGAGCGGGCTGCGAGCGCGAGTCGACCGCCATCGCTGCATCGGCTCAGGCAACTGCATCACCGTCGCACCCACGGCTTTCGACTGGATGAAGGGAGACCTCGGCAAGGCTGACGTCATCGACCCGGACAGCGTCGAGGCCGAGCTCCTGCGAGAGGCCGCACTGTCATGCCCCACCGACGCGATCGTGATCGAAGAGGTCGAGGCGCTCCTGCCCTGGCAGCTACGGGGGAAAGTCGGCCCTGACCGACGTGTGCTCAAGACCTTCATGTTCACCGACATCGTGAAATCGACGAATCTGGCCGAGGCCATGGGCGATGACGCGTGGCTGGAGCTGCTGCGGTGGCACGACGAGACGCTACGGTCGAACTTCGCGGCGCACGATGGCCAGGAGGTGGGCACCACAGGCGACGGCTTCTTCGTGGGATTCGACAGTCCCGATGCAGCGGTGGCGTGTGCCGTCGCAATCCAGCGCGGGCTCGCCGACCACCGCAGGCAGCATGGCTTCGCGCCGCAGGTGCGAATCGGCTTGCACGCATCGGGAGCCGCGCAGGTGGAAGGAGGCTTCCGTGGCAAAGGAGTTCACGAGGCGGCGCGGATCGCAGCCCTGGCCGAGGGTGGGGAAATCGTCGCGAGCCGAGCCACCGTCGGCTCCGCGTCGCAGTATCCGACGACAGAGCCGCGGACGGTGACGCTCAAGGGCATCTCTGAGCCGATGGAGATCGTTTCGATCGACTGGCACTGACGGGACGCCGTGCCTAATCCAGCGATCATGCGACCGCGTCGTCGCGGCAGCACTAGGGCGAGGTCGCAAGCGAGCTAGCGCTCGTCGGCCGCGTGAGGTGTTCCGAGGATGTAGTTCTGAGAAAGGCCCCTAGACGTTTTGCTGCGCGGATGTGCGAGACATACGCAACAGGGGTACGAGGGGCGCTCCCGCGGCGTTGACCCTCGAGGTGCTGACTCTTGAGATGCCTCCCCCACAATGGCCACGATGACCGAGGCGTTTATCGGGGCCTACTAAGTCCGTCGCGAGGACGGGTCGACTGCCAAGACTCTCCTCGATGTAAGGGTTACACGGTGTGTTGGCGGGAAAGCCGCAGCGACCTCTCGTCACCTTCGTCGGAGATGCTCAACGCCTGATGAACTCAACGCCTGATGAAGTGGTGCAAGCACTGTGATCTCGTGCATGAGTCACAGGGTCACGCAGGTCCGTGAGCTCCCCGACAGAAAGTAACGGCTCGAGGGAGATGTGTGCTCGAAACGCTCGATGAAGAGCGCACTCGGGCAGTCGACTGAACTGTCGGTTGAGAGCAATCTCGCAAGAGTCCCGGTGCTTGCCGTTGTCGGCGCGGGCGTGGACAGGGCATCACCACTCCGCGGGGTGCGTGAGATCCTCGGCTGCTTCCCCGAGTACGAGCCTCGGGCATTTCATGGGCGATAGCGCGAGCACCGCTACTTCACTTCTCGCCGGATAGCGACCACAATGCGTGCGGGGATACGTCCGGGGAGGACGGGTGAAGGGGGAAGTCGGCGATCGAGCTTGCCGCCGCCAGGACCTCCGCGCGGAGCGCGGTCAGGTCGCCGTGCTCTTCGCGCTCTTGGTGCCGATGCTGCTGGCGATGTCGACAATCGTCCTGGACGTCGGGAACATGTACGTCCACAAGAAGAACCTGCAGACGCTGGTGGACGCGGCAGCCTTCGCCGGAGCGACGAAGTTCGTCGGGTGTTCGTTCCAGTACGGCGACCCGGGGGCGGCGAACGAGGCGATCAGGACGACCGCGCTGCAGTACGCAGGAGACACCCATCGAAGCCCCAGTACGTACAACCTGCAGCTGCAGAACCCGGCCGATATCCGCGTCGTCCTCAACAGCGCCCGCTACTGGGATGAGGGCGATCTGCTGGACGGAGAGAACCTCGACAACACGTACGACCCAGACGGAGACCCCAACACTCCGGGTGACCCATGCAGCACGAAGACCCTCGATGTGAAGGGGACCGACCACGACGTTCCGCTGTTGACCGGGCTCATCCCGATTCGGCCGGACGCGAAGAGCACCGCCCGTGTCGAAATCCACCAGGTTCTGGAGCAGTCAGGAATGCTGCCGTGGGCTGTCCCTGAGCCCGATCCGGCAGCGGTCGTCGCACTCTTTGTCAACGAGGACAGCGGCAGCGTCCAGGCACAACGACTCTCCAAGGCGGACGATCCGAACCTGCCCTTCCTCGAGTGGAGCACATCCCCACCCGGAGACCCATTCCACGTCTCCAAGGTCGACCTCCAGAGCGAGAACACCGGTGTCGTGATCCTTGTCTCGAAGACCGATCCCGTCCCCTCGATCGGAGGGTCGCTGAGCCAGATCTGCTCGCAGTCCCCTGGCCTCGTTGCGTGTTACGCAGGAAGCGGCAACCAGGACGGGCTCACGTTCATCCATGGCTGGTCGGACTCGCCCGGAACACCGGCCGCTCCCCAGATCCGAGACGTATCGGTGCTCAATCAGACGTGCGAGGACCTGTCGGCCCCGTACTTCCTGATGACAGGGGATTGCCAGCTCGGCGTTCGCGCCATTCTCGACTTTGGCAGCAACCCGCTGTTCGACCCGCGGACGGCCACCGTCCGCCTGGACGCGCCGGGCTGCAACCGACGAAACGGCTGCTCGATGGCGTATTCGGGTGTGGGTGCCGGAAGCGAGACAATCTGGCTGACGACGCAGAACGCGCAGTTCAGCGACGACTTCTTCGGACGCTCGAGCTTCTCGCTCCAGGTCACGACCGTCTTTCCGGCCGGGCAGACGCACGATGTGACGTTCCCGAACGTCGCTCATCCTTACGTTGCCGCGCCCGCCGTCCTGCAGGGGAATCAGGCACCGCCTGCGACCAATTCGGGCCCGGTCGAGTACGTGAAGCTCACCAGCGCCGACCCCGGCGTGCTCGACGCGAACTCGCGCAACACGGGCGATCCTCCGCTTGCGAGCGAGATCGTGACCGTCGGGCTTACGAAGCCATTCCAGGTCGAGAGTCCTCTCGCGAAGCCAGTCGTCCTCAGAGTCGCAAGCCCGTCAGGAAGTCAGAACCAGGCGTTTGACTGCGACACCGGTATCAACTTCCAGGGCGAGATCGCCAACGGATGTCAGACGACGTACCGGGAGAACTACCACGACTGGAATGGCGATGGGCTGAACGAGTGGAGGGACATCCTGTGCACGAACTACCCAAACGGCACAGGCCTTCCGCCGCCGACCTTCCTACCGAACCCTGTGCCGGACTGCGTGCGCGTCGAGACTGGGGACAAGATCGGGCAGTTCAGGCAAGGTCTGACCACGAGATTGAAGAACCCGTCGTGCGCACCCAACAACTGGCCGCAAGACCCCGCCGACTTCCACGACTTCTTCGCGCACCACGACTTCGCCAACGATCCGCGCTACGTCACGCTCATCGTCACCGACTACGGGACGTTCATGAGCCAGGGCAGCAGTCAGGCGGTGCCGGTCAAGTACTTCGCAGGCTTCTACATCACCGGGTGGGACAAGACCGGAAACAACCCGGACTGCGCCGACAACGAGCCGCACCCCTGGTACCCCGCGGGCTACCGCAAGAGCCTCGACAACGGCGATGTCTGGGGCCACTTCATCAACGTCGTCCTCTTCTCCGCCTCGGGCACGCCCGACGACGAACTCTGCAACTTCGACCAGGTCGGCACCTGCATCGCCGTGCTCGTCAAGTAGCGGGTAGTAGAACGGCGTGTCCCCACACTGCAGCCCGCTCGCTTGCGGCTGTACTCCGCTCCCGCACAGTAGCGACGAGCCAACGGCGTAGTCCCGAGCCTGTCACCTGACTCCACCGGGGTGCACGTGCCCCAAACGCGACGCTCGAAGGCCGAACCTGGAAACTGCCACGGTTCCACGCAGAGCCGTGATTCTCGAGTAAGAAACCGTTTGGACGATCCTTGGGCAGATCTATGGATCGTCAATCTTGGGTGGATTCCGCCGGTTTGCAGGTACTTCTCATGCGCCCGGGAGGATTCGAACCTCCGACCCGCGGATTAGAAGTCCGCCGCTCTGTCCACTGAGCTACGGGCGCGCGCTCGTGAGGGTAGACGGCGCAACGGCCGCTCGCGCTACGTCGCAGCTTGTGAATGGTCGACATCGCCGCGGCGCTCTTCCTCGGCGAGGAAGCGGAAGAACCAGTACGCGAAGACGGCGAAGAAGACGACCGCTTGCTCGACCGCCATGAGCATGCCCGCGAGCTGCTGGTCCTCGAGGGGGCCGAGGCCCCACACGCGGTGGTGGGCGTCCACGTAGAAGTCGTAAATCGCGTCGGGCACGAGCGCCATGACGAGGCCGATCGGGCTCGCGACCAGGAACGCGGCGAAGACGTACGACGCCCGCGTGCCCGCACCGAGCCGGTGCGGCTCGTCCTGGAAGACACACCACCACATCGCGAGGCCCGTGACGAGGTACATCGCGTGCTCGAGGTGGAGCAGCGAGCTCGGGTGCTCGAGCGCGGCGTCGTAGATCCACGGCAGGTGCCACACCATGTAGTTCGCGAGCCAGAGCGGCAGGGCCACGGCGGGGTGCGTCAGGGCGCGGACGACTCCCGGCCGCGCGATCACGGCCGCCAGCGCCGGCGGGATCCCGAGCACGACGAGGAGCGGAGCCCACTCGGCGAGGACGACGTTCTGCAACAGGTGCACCGTCAGGAGGTAGTGCATGCCGAGCGTGTGGATCGGGGTCACGCTGACGGCGAGGAGGAGCAGCATGGCAACGAGGAAGCAGGCGACCCGCCCGGCCGTCGCGCCGCGGCCGCGAATCGCCGCGAGGTACGCGCCGGTCGCGCCGAGGACGACGAGCCCCTCGGGATTCCAGGACCACGCGTACGGATCCACGGCGCTACGCTAGTCGGGACGCGGGTGTAGCTCAGTTGGTAGAGCGCCAGCCTTCCAAGCTGGATGTCGCCGGTTCGAGCCCGGTCGCCCGCTTGCCGCCTCCGCCATCCGTGCCGCCTCCGCGCAGGAACCCGCGCGACGCCGCCGAACCGCCTTTCCGAAACCGGATTCGGGAGGGCGAACATGGAGCATCCACTCGGAAGGCGTTTGGCCGCGGAGGTTCTCGGCACGTTTCTCTTCTTCTTCCTCGGCTTCGGCGGCGTCGCAGTCGCGACCGATCTCGGCGCCGCGCCGCCCTGGGGGATCGCGGCCGGGTTCGGCTTCGGCCTCGCGCTCGCAATCGCCGCTTTCGGCCACATCTCGGGCGGCCACTTCAACCCGGCGGTGAGCGCCGGGCTCGCGATCGCAGGGAGGTTCCCGAGCCGCGACGTGCTCCCGTACTGGGTCGCCCAGCTCGTCGGTGGCTTCGTCGCGGTGCTCGCGATCGCAGTCGTCTATTCGAGCGCGGCGATGGAGGCGCTCAATCCGCGGCCCGGGCCGGGGACGGACGACTGGGCGGCGCTCGTCCTCGAGCTCATCGGAACGGGGCTCTTCGTGATGGTCATCCTCACGGTCGCAACGGATTCCCGCGCGCCGTGGAACGGCGTCATGGCTCCGCTCTTCATCGGCCTCTTCATCTACATCGCCGCGAGCACGATCGGCGCCGCGTCGGGCGGAGCCTTCAACCCGGCCGTCGCGCTCGATCCCGTCCTCTACAACCAGAACTGGGGCGACGTGTGGATCTACCTGCTCGGGCCGCTCGCCGGTGGGATCCTCGGAGGGGCCATCTGGGCGTACGTCATCGCCGACCGCAAGCCTGCCGCCGCCTAGCGCCGCGCCACGCGGGGAGCGCTCATGCGCTCCCCGCAGCCGATCCAGCGCGGCCTAGCGCCCGCTCGCGGAGACGTGCTGGTAGTCCTGCGCCGACGACCAGCGTCCTCCCCAGCCCCAGCCGAGCCGGTCGAACACTCGGACGAGCACCCCTCCCTCGACGGCCATCCCCGGTCGAACGCGCGAGCGATCCAGATAGCGGCGGCTGGCCGGATGCGAGGTCCGTCCTCCCGAGACGTAGGGATTCTCGATCGGGTTGATGTCGATCGCGCGGCCGTAGGCGTGCTCCGACCAGCGCGTCGTCCCGTCGACGAACCGGCAATTGAACGCCGAGGTGTTGTCCGCCTCGATCGAGCGGAAGTCGGAGCCGCCGTATGCGTCGACCGGAACCATCCGGCGAATCGCGAAGCCGCCGGCGTAGAGCGAGCGGAATGCGCCGACGACCGCGCGCGCGACGTCGCGGTTCACCACGAGGCGGCCGTCGTGGGCTCGCCCGTCGAAGCCGCGGTAGGTCAGCGTCAGGAGCCGTAGACCCCGGAGCGCCACGGGGCAGCCGGGCCGCCATGACACGCCGGTCATCCGCTTCGCCTGGGCCGCATCGATCCGCTCGATACTGCCGCGAAAGCCGCGAGGAGTTGCGGCCGCGCCGACGGTGGGCACGACGAGAACGATCGCGAGGAGAGCGACGACGGGACTGCGCACGAGTCGGGGTGGCGGGATCTGAACCCGCGGCCTCCCGCTCCCAAAGCGGGCGCTCTACCAGGCTGAGCTACACCCCGAGGGGGTCACAGTGTAGGGAGCTTCGCGGCGCCCAGCCGCGAAGCGGCTGCTAGGGATCCGCGCGGAGCGGGACTCGCGAAGGCGAGTTCCCGTCCTGCGGACACGCAACGGTCGGCGGATAGCCTGGCGGCCCATGGTCGACGCCCCGACGCTGCTGCCCGAGGGGCAACCGGATGACAAGTCCCGGCTCGGGTACGCCATGGTCGCGACGGCCGCAACGCTCTTCGCGGTCAACGGGAGCGTGTCGAAGGTCGTCCTCGGCTCGGGCCTGTCGTCCCTCGAGCTCGCACAGATCCGCAACACGTCCGCGGCGATCCTCTTCTTCGCCTTCCTGATCGTGGTCGCGCCCGACCGCCTCCGAGTCGACAGGCGCGAGCTCGTCTTCCTCATAGCGTTCGGGCTCGTCGGGATTGCGCTCGTGCAGTGGCTCTACTTCGTCGCGATCGAGAACCTGCCGGTCGGCGTCGCCCTCTTGATCGAGTTCACCTCGCCGTTGTTCGTCGCGCTGTTCGCGCGGTTCGTCTACAAGGAGCACGTCCGCCGCCGGCTGTGGTTCGCGGTCGCGCTCTGCCTCACCGGCCTCGCGCTCGTCGTGGAGCTGTGGTCGGGCGTCGCCTTCAGCACCGTCGGCGTGACGGCCGCGCTCGGCGGAGCGCTCGCGCTCACCGCGTACCTGCTCATGGCCGAGCGGGAGCGCAAGCACCGCGACGCCGCCTCGCTCTCGTTCTACGGCTTCCTGTTCGCAGCGCTCCTCTGGGCCGTCGTGCAGCCGCTCTGGGACTTCCCCTGGGGCGTGCTCGACAACCGGGTCTCGCTCCAGGGGAACCTGTCCGACCACACGGCGCCGGTCTGGCTGCTCGTCGGCTTCATCGTCGTGATCGGGACGATGGTGACCTTCTCGCTCCTGACCGGAGCGCTCAAGCACATCAGCGCCACGCGCGCGTCGATCGTCGCGACGCTCGAGCCGGTCGTCGCCACGGTGATCGCGTGGGTCTGGCTCGGGGAGACGTTCGGGCCGACGCAGCTCGTCGGCGGCGCGATCGTGATCGCCGGCATCCTCGTCGCTCAGTCCGCTCGCTGAGACGTAACCGAGCTGCTCGCACGATCGGAGTCCGCGTGAGCGATTCGATCGCAGAACCACTAACGCGGCCCGCCGCGCGGCCGCATCGCACTGAAGTACCCTCAGCGCCGTGGTCGAACGCGTCCTCCTCGCCTCGCCGCGCGGCTACTGCGCGGGGGTCGAGCGCGCCGTCGAGACGGTCGAGCTGGCGCTCGAGCACTACGGATCGCCCGTCTACGTCCGCAAGCAGATCGTCCACAACATCCACGTCGTCCGTGACCTGGAGGCGCGTGGCGCGATCTTCGTCGAGGAGGAGACCGAGGTACCCGAGGGCGCGACCGTCGTCTACTCGGCGCACGGTGTCGCGCCGTCCGTGTACGCAAGCTCGGCCCGGCTCGCCCACAACGTGATCGACGCCGTCTGCCCGCTCGTCACGAAGGTGCACGTGCAGGCGCGCCGGTATGCGGACGAGGGGTACACCGTCGTCCTCATCGGGCACGAGGGCCACGAGGAGGTCGTCGGCACCATGGGCGAGGCGCCGGATGCGACCGTTCTCGTGCAGAACGTGGCCGAGGCCGAGGCGCTCGAGCTCCCGCCCAGCACGAAGCTCGCGTACGTCACGCAGACGACCCTGTCGGTGGACGAGACGGGAGACATCATCACGACGCTGCGCCGGCGGTTCCCGGATATCCGTGCGCCCCGCAAGGAGGACATCTGCTACGCGACCTCCAACCGGCAGTGGGCGGTGAAGGAGATGCTCCCGGAGATCGACCTGCTCCTCGTCATCGGATCGCGGAACTCGTCGAACTCGAATCGCCTCGTCGAGACCTCACGCGCGGCCGGGACGCCCGCGCACCTGATCGACGACGAGACGGAGATCGACGAGGCCTGGCTCACGGACGCGCGGACCGTCGGGATCACCTCGGGCGCCTCCGCGCCGGAGAAGCTCGTGAGCCGAGTCTGCGACTGGTTCCGGGCGCGCGGCGTGGAGCGCATCGATCCGTACCGCATCGTCGAGGAGGACGTCACCTTCCGCCTCCCCGTCGAGCTCCGGCGCGAGCTCGAGCTCGCGCAGCCCTAGGTCTTCTCGAGCGCGAGCTCGGAGCCGGTCGCGGCGACGGACACGGCGAGCGTCTCCCGTGCGATCCACTCCTCGTGCTCGAGCAGGTCCGAGTCGTCCTCGGGGATCGTGAGTCGGATCCGATCCGTGAGCTCGAGCCCCTGCTCCTTCCGCTTCGAGTTCACGGCGTGGATGAGCTCGTAGACGCGCCCCTCGCGGAGCAGCACGTCGTCGAGGTGAAGATCGAGCGCGACCGTGAGGCCGTCCGAGGCCCCGACCGCCCAACCGTCCTTCCCCTCGCGCTCGACGAGAACCTCGTCGCGGCCGAGATCGTGGCCCGCGACGCGGATGCCGCCGTCCGGCAGCTCCTCGAAGTCGCCGGCCTGCAGCGCCGAGCGGACGGCGCCGAGCTCCTTGCCGAGCTTCGGGCCGAGAACGGGGAGGTTGGGCTTCACGCGGAGCTCGCTCGCCTCGACCTGACCGAACGAGACCCGGCGCACACGCAGCTCGTCGGCGATCTCCTCGGCGTGGCCGACCGCGAGTCGCGCGCCCTCGACGACGAGCTCGCGGAGAGGTTGCCGGAGCTTCACGCCCGAGGTGGCGCGCGCCTGACGCCCGAGCTCGACGACGCGGCGGAGCTCCGAGATCTCGGCGATGAGCGCCGAGTCGGGCGCTGCCGCGTCCGGCCAGCCGGCGAGGTGGACGGAGTCCGGCGCGCCGTCACAGGGAGCCGTGAGCACGCTCCAGAGGTGGTCGGTCAGGAACGGCATGAGAGGCGCGACGACGCGCAGTCCCTGCACGAGGGCGTACCAGAGCGTCCGCAGCGCGACCTCCTCGCCGTCCCAGAACCGCCGCCGTGAGCGGCGGATGTACCAGTTCGAGACGTCGTCGACGAACGCCTCGAAGGCGCGCACGACGTCCACGGAGAGCCAGCTCTCGTACCCGGCGGTCGCCTCGGCGACGAGCGCGTTCGTGCGCTCGACGAGCCAGCGATCGAGCGGCTCCAGCTCGCCCGCCGGACCGGATGCGAGGTCGTCCCATGCGGGCGACCAGCCCTCGACGTTCGCGTAGTCGACCAGGAACTTGCACGAGTTCCAGAGCGTGAGCAGGCGCCGCTGAATCTCGTGCCCCGGCCGGAAGCCGAAGAGCAGGTTGCGGTCGGGGGGCTGCGCGCAGTACTGCCAGCGCATCACGTCCGCCCCCATGCGCTCGAACGCCTCGGGCGCGTCGATCGTGTTGCCCCACGAGCTGTGCATCTCGCGGCCCTGCTCGTCGAGCATCTTCTCGTACCCGAGCACGCGATCGAAGGGTGCTCGACCCACCAGGACGACCGACATGAAGAGCTGCGAGTAGAACCACAGCCGGATCTGCTCGCGCATCTCGGAGACCCAGTCGGCCGGGAACCACGTCTCCCAGTACGCATGGTCGGGCAGGTCCGCGGTCGTGAGCCCCTTCGCGGCGCCGGTGCCGAACCCCTCGGGAACCCGTTCGGGGCTCTCCCAGCCGAGCGTCGAGAAGGGGACGATCCCGGCGTCGAGCCATACGTCACCCACCTCGGGGATGCGCTCGACCTCCTCGTCGCACTGCTCGCAGCGGATGCGCACGGCGTCGATCCACGGCCGGCGCAGCTCCTCGAGCTGATCGAGGCCCCCGGTGGCGCGCGCCTCGAGCTCCGCGCGCGAGCCGATGACGTTCAGATGACCGCAGGCGCACGGGTAGATCGGCAGCGGGAGCCCGTAGTACCGGCGACGCGAGATGTTCCAGTCACCCAGGTTGTGCAGCCAGTCGTCCATGAGCTTGCCCATGTACTCGGGCGTCCACTCGACCGCGGCGTTGGCTTCCAGCAGGAGCGGTCGCAGCTCGTCGGCGGCGATGAACCAGTCGTCCGAGATACGGAAGATGAGCGGCGTGTGGCAGCGCCAGCAGAAGGGATAGGAGTGCTCGTACGTCTCGGCGCGCACGAGCAGCCCGCGATCGCCGAGATCCGCGACGATCTGCTCGGCCGCCTCGCTCGTCGAGATGCCGTGCAGCCACCCGTAGTCCTCGTAGAAGTGCCCCGACTCGTCGACCGGAGTCAGGACGGGAAGGTCGTGCTCGCGCGACAGATCGAAGTCCTCGGCGCCGCAGCCCGGCGCGATGTGGACGATCCCCGTGCCGGTCGCAAGGTCGACGTCGTCCCACGGGATGACGCGATGGTCGACTGTCGAGCCCGGGGGCAGGGCGTCGAACGGCCCCCGGTAGCGCAGCCCGACGAGATCGGTGCCTCGCACCCGCTGCGTGAACGTCTCGTCGGGCGCCAGCGCGACCGCCACCCAGTCGCCGGTCTCGAGGAGCCCGTACTCCGCATCCGGGTTGACGGCCGCGGCGACGTTCGCCGGCAGCGTCCACGGAGTCGTCGTCCAGACGACCAGCGCCTCGTCCTCGCGGTCGACGAGCGGGAAGCGCACGTAGAGCGACGGGTCGATCCGATCCTCGTAGCTTCCGTGGAGCTCGTGCGCCGAGATCGAGGTGCCGCAGCGCGGGCACCACTCCGTCGAGCGGTGACCGAGGACGAGCCAGCCACGCTCGTGGACGATCTTCAGGAACTTCCAGATGTACTCGATGTTGGTGTCGGAGAACGTGAAGTAGTCGTTCCCCCAGTCCATCCATTGGCCGAGCCGGATGGACCCGTCCGTGAGCGCCTTCGACGACTGCACGACGACCTCGCGGCAGCGGCGCGCGAACTCCGCGAGCCCGAACTCCTCGATCTCGCGCTTGGAGTTGAGCCCGAGTGACCGCTCGACGCCCACCTCGATCCAGAGACCCTGACAGTCGAATCCGTTCTGGTAGCGCTGGTGGAAACCGCGCATCGCCTTGTAGCGCTGGAAGACGTCCTTGAGCGTTCTGCCCCAGGCGGTGTGCACGCCGAGCACCATCCGGTTCGCGGTCACCGGGCCGTCGACGAAGCTGAACCGCGGCCCGTTTGCGTTCAGCGCGCGCAGCCGCTCGAACGTCGAGTCGCGCTCCCAGCGGTCGAGGATCTCGAGCTCGAGCGCGTTGTGGTCGGGCTTGTCCGGCAGGGGTGTGAAGATCTGCGCCACGCCGGGTCAGTCTAGGGAAGGGTTCCAGGCGTTCCCGCGTTTACAACGGGGCATTCCGGAAATGACACGTATGAAAGGAACGAATGAGTCTCATGGCACTTGACGTCACGGAATCCACCTTCGAGCAGGAAGTCCTGAACAGCCAGACACCCGTCATCGTGGACTTCTGGGCCGAGTGGTGCGGTCCGTGCCACGCGGTCGCCCCCGTCCTCGAGAAGATCGCGGAGGAGCGCAAGGACGAGGTGAAGCTCGTGAAGGTGAACATCGACGAGGAGCAGAGCCTGTCCATGAAGTACGGGGTCATGTCGATTCCGACGATGATCCTCTTCAAGGACGGAGAGCCGGCCGCAGCCGCGGTCGGTGCGCAGCCGAAGTCCATGCTGGAGAAGTCGCTCGGCTTCGCTGCCTGAACACTCCCGCACTTCCATCCGAAGGCGTAACCTGATAGGAAGCGTTTGCAGGACGTTTTCGAGGCTTCCCCCTCCCCCTCCCCTAACCGAAGGGCCGGCTTGCCGGCCCTCGGTGTTTCAGGGCTCGTTCGCTCGCGCAGCCCACGCTTCGAGCGCGGGAGCGATCCAGCGGAAGGCGAGCTCATCGCGCGCCGGGAGGGAGTCGCGCGCGAACCAGGCGACCTCAGACACGTCGTCGGCCGGCCGTGCCTCGCCGGACACGAGCCGCGCCTCGAAGACGAGATTCAGCGCGGTCGGCGCGTCGTCGCCCGCGCCGTAGAGGTCGCTGAAGGCGCCGACGAACGCGCCCACCTCCACCTCGAGGCCGGTCTCCTCGAGCACCTCACGATGCAGGGCGGCGACTGCATCCTCGTTCTCGTCGAGGAAGCCGCCGATCGTGTCCCACAGGCCGACGTCTGGCTCGAACGCTCGACGACCGAGGAGCAGCCGGCCCTCGTCGTCGACGATCAGCGCCGCGACCGCGGGCACCGGGTTCGCGTAGCGGACGAACCCGCAGGCAGAGCATTCGACACGCGACTCGAGTCGGGTCAGCTCGGCGCGACACCGCGGGCAGAACCGCCAGCCTGCGAGGATCGCCACGTCGGTACCGTACTGCCGTGTCTCCGCGGCACGTCCCGGCATCCGTGACCGAGCTCGCCCGCGTCGGGCTCTTCGCCGACCTCACCGGCGAGACGCTGACGAAGCTCGCCGACCGCATGCAGCGCGAGGAGGTCGTATCGGGCACCGTCCTGATCCGCGAGGGTGAGCCCGGCGACCGCTTCTTCGTCCTCCTCTCCGGGCTCGCAGGCGTCTCGCAGTCCGAGCGCGGCGAGCGCCGAGTCCTGAAGGCCGGGGAGTTCTTCGGCGAGGTCGCGCTCGCGATGCACGTGCCGCGAACGGCCACCGTCACCGCGATGACGCCGTGCGTCGTCGCAAGCTGCGACGAGGCGACCTTCCGGGAGCTCGTGCGTCCGTTGTTCGCTGATGACTGAG
>DASUFC010000083.1:0-4547 GCA_036274755.1 Gaiellaceae bacterium | reverse complement strand
GGGAACCCCTGGTTCCCCCACCGACCCCCTCCTCCTGGTTAGCGTCGTTGCGGGCGTCCGTGGGCCTCCCGGCCGGCGAAGCCGGCCTCCGGCCGCGGCGGTCTCCTTAACCGACGTGGGAATGCGTCTCGCCGGCGGCGCGCAACCGTGCGACGCGTTCGGCGAGCGGAGGATGCGTCGCGAACATCCGCGTCACGCGCTCGACCTCGTCGAACGGGCTCACGGTGTAGAGGGGCTCCGTTGCGGGCGAGGCGTGGAACTCGACGAGCTCCGCGGCGCGGTCGAGCCGGATCAGCGCGTCCGCGAGATCGTGCGGGTCGACGACGCCCGCCGCGATGGCGTCCGCCCGCAGCTCGCGTTTCGACGAGAGCAGGAGATGCGTGAACGCCGCGCCGACCGGCGCGAGCACGGCGAGGAGAAAACGCGAGAGAAACCCGCCGATCCGGCTGATCTCTAGGAGCGTCGTCGAGAGGAGGACGGCGTACGTCTGGGGAAGGACGTCGCGCGTTCGGACGTGCGCGAGCTCGTGGGCGACCACGGCCGCGACCTCGGGCGGTGGCAGCGCGGTCAGGAGGCCGGCGCTGACGGCGAGTGTCGCGCCGCCCGGGCCGCGTCCGACGACGAAGGCGCGGGGAAACGTGTCGTCGATCAGCTGCAGCTTCGGCGGGGCGATCTGGAGCTGCGCGGCGACGCGATCGGCCGTCGAGCGCAGCAATGGATCCTCGGCGAGCGCGAACGGCCGCGCTCCGAGCATCCCGAGCAGCGCCCGGTCACCCACGGCGTATGCGGCCGTGGCGCCGAGGAGCGAGCAGAACGCGAAGAGGACCGCGCCCCGGGCGTCGGCCAGCAGCCAGCCGATCCCGGCGAACCCCGCCGCGAGGAGCCCGACCAGGAGCCAGGCCTTGAAGAGGTTGCGTGCGACGGTTCCGCGCACGCCGCTGCGTCAGCTCTCGTCGTCCTCGTCGTCCGGACGGTCGTCCTCGCGGTCGAGCTCCTCGAGCCCGCGCGGCGGCCAGTCCGGCTGCGGCGCGTCGCAGCGGCTCGAGCAGTGGAGACTCGCGACGTTCTGGAGCGGGACGAGGATGTGCCCGTTCAGCTCGACGTGCGGGACGTCCTCGATGGAGCAGTACGCGGTGAGCGTCCCCTCCTGGTACTCGCCCCCGAAGAGGGCCAGCTCGACCTGCTCACCCTTGTACTTGTTCGTGTAGTCCTCCACGGCGCGCAGCGTAGCCGTTCGCCATCGCGCGAGCCGTCGCTCGAGAAAGGGCGTACGACGGGGCTCAGGCGGTGTTCACGAACGCGACGATCGTCTCGATGTCCGGGATGTACCCGTCCGTCGTGTCGACGTCGAGCGACGGTGCCGGAAGCGAGAGGCGATCGAATTCGGCGTAGGCCCGCCGCCAGTCCTCGACCTCCTCGCCGATGATGGTCGCGTGCGCCGTCTGGCCGCCCTCGACGGCGTGGCGCCGGCGCTCGCGCCCGATGGTCGCGTCCGCGTGGCACTGGACGATCCTGAGGTTGGCCCGATCGAGGAGCGGCTCGAGCCCGTGCCGCCACAGGCGGTCCTGGAACGCGGCCTCGGCGACCGTCGTCACGCCTGCGGTGAGCAGCGTCTCGAGGATGTCGAAGAACACGGGCAGCGTCCGCTGTGTGAGCGGGTCCCCGGCGGCGGCGCGAAAGTCGCCGCTCGCCGCGTGAACCATGCCCTCCTTGATCTCGTCCCTGCAGACCGCGGGGCACGGAAGCTCGCGCGCGATCGCGTGCGCAAGGGTTGTCTTCCCCGTCCGCGGGGGGCCGCTCACCACGACGAGGGTGGGCGTTCCGGGATCGGTCATGCGACCGTGAGCATGCCGTCGACGAGCTCGAGCGGGCTCGTGCCGCAGTTCTCGACGGACTCGCCCGGATCGCCCGCGGCATGGCGACGGATCGCGCGGATCGCGCCGCCGTGGGTGACCACGAGGATCGTCTCCGACGGATGCTCTGCCGCGATCCGCTCGACCGCCGAGACGACGCGGGCGGTCAGCTGCTCTCGCGTCTCGCCGTCGTGGCCGATCTCGCCGCGGAGCCAGCGCGCATACCCCTCCGGGAATCGCTGCTCCACCTGCGCCCGCGTCAGCCCCGACCAGGAGCCCACGTCGATCTCGCGTAGGCCCGCGTCAGCGACCACGTCGAGGCCGAGACGGGTCGCGACGACATCTGCGGTCTCTCTCGCCCGTGCCAGGTCGCTCGAGTAGACGGCAGTGATGCCGTCGCCCGCGAGCCGCTCGGCGAGCTCCGCGGCCTGTCGGCGTCCCGTCTCGTTCAAGGGCTGGTCGGCCTGGCCCTGCCAGCGGCCGACACGGTTCCACTCCGTCTCGCCGTGGCGCGCCAGAAGAATTCGGGTGCGCGCCACGCGTCTAGGCTAGCCCTCGTGGATCTCGGCCTCGCGGGAAAGGTGGCGCTCGTCACGGGCTCTAGTCGGGGGATCGGCCGGGGCATCGCAACGCGGCTCGTCGAGGAGGGCGCCGACGTGGTGTTCTGCGCGCGTGGCGAGGAGGCGCTGGAGGAGGCCGTGAACGCAGCCGGAGGCCCCGGTCGCGCTCACGCGGTCGTCGCGGACGTGACGACCCCCGACGGTGCGGTCGGAGTGGTGGACGCTGCCGTCGCGACGTTCGGGAGCCTCGACATCGTCGTCAACAACGTCGGAGGCTCGGGCGCGAGGACGATCGACGAGCTCGACGTCGACGACCTGACCGATGTCCTCGGGCGCAACCTCGTCCCCGCGCTGGCGGTCTCCCGTGCCGCGCTGCCCGCGCTGCGGGCCGGCGGCGGAGGAACGATCGCGCTCATCGCGTCGATCTGGGGCCGGGAGGGTGGGGGAAGCCCGAGCTACAACGTGGCCAAGGCCGCGGAGATCAGCCTCGCGAAGGCGATGGCGACCGACCTCGCGAAGGACCGGATCCGCGTCTTCAGCGTCGCGCCCGGCTCGACGCTCTTCCCGGGCGGGAGCTGGGAGCGGCGGGTGCGGGACGATCCGGAGGGCATGGCCGCGTTCGTCCAGCGAGAGCTCCCGTGGGGCCGGTTCGGCACCGTCGACGAGATCGCAGACGTCGTCGCCTTCCTCGTGTCGCCGCGCGCGTCGTGGGTCGTCGGCACGTGCGTCGTCGTCGACGGCGGCCAGTCTCGCTCGTTCTGAGAAGAAGCCGCCGCCGTACGCGGAACGCGCCGGGACGGTGACTACCCTGAAGCCATGGAGGTCGCGGGCCGCATCGCGGAGACGTTCGCCGAGCGACAGCGCGCGCTCGAGGAGCTGACGCTCTCCCCGCTCGCGGTGCGCTCGTACGACACGCGCGGCCGCGAGCGTGCGGAAGAGCCGTGCTCGCTCCGGACACCGTTCCAACGCGACCGCGACCGGCTGGTGCATTCGAAGCCCTTCCGCCGCCTGAAGGGAAAGACGCAAGTCTTCATCGATCCCGAGGGCGACCACTACCGCACCCGCATGACGCACACGCTCGAGACCACCGCGATCTCGCGCGTCGTGGCTCGCGCGCTCCGGCTGAACGAGGATCTCGTCGAGGCGATCGGCCTCGGGCACGACACGGGGCACACGCCGTTCGGGCATGCGGGCGAGGAGGCGCTCGACGAAGCGCTCCGGGAGCGGTTCGGCGGCCACTTCCTCCACAACGAGCAGTCGCTCCGCATCGCGCAGCAGCTCAACCTCACGCGGGAGGTCTGCGAGGGCATCCTCACCCACACCGGGGAGCAGGAGCCTGCGACGCTGGAGGGGAAGATCGTGCGGATCGTCGATCGCATCGCCTACGTCAACCACGACATCGACGACGCGCTGCGGTACGGGGTCCTCACCGAGCAGGACCTTCCCGTCGACGAGATCGAGCTCCTCGGCGCCACCGGGTCGGAGCGGATCGACACGCTCGTCCACGACCTCGTCGAGGCGTCAGAGGCGGCGGGCGACGTGGTCCAGGGAGAGGACGTCGGGGAGGCGATGCTCTCGCTGCGCTCCTTCATGTTCGAGCACGTCTACCTCGGCCCGCAGGTGATGCCGGAGCACACGGGCGGACGGCGCGTGGTGCGCGCGATCTTCGACGCTCTCGTGTCCGAGCCCGAGCGGCTACCGCCGGGTGACGGTGAGCTGTCGACGCGCGTCACCGACTACCTCGCCGGCATGACCGACCGGTTCGCGCTGCAGTACGCCGCCGCCCTCGGGGCCGAGTAGGGTCGCGCGGTGGCGCGCATCAAGGACGCGAGCGTCGCGGAGGTCAAGGCTGCGGCCGACATCGTCGAGGTCGTCTCGGCACGGACGTCGCTCCGGCGGGCGTCGAGCTCGCGCTTCACGGGGCGCTGCCCGTTCCACGAGGAACGGACGCCGAGCTTCTCCGTCGATCCCGTCGACAAGCTCTACTACTGCTTCGGCTGCGGGAAGGGCGGCGACGTGGTCCGTTTCGTCCAGGAGACGGAGAACCTCGACTTCGCCGAGGCGATCGAGTGGCTGGCCGACCGCTTCCGGGTCACGCTCGAGTACGAGGAGAGCTCGCCGCGGGCAGACGCCG
>DASUFC010000082.1:0-6000 GCA_036274755.1 Gaiellaceae bacterium | reverse complement strand
GTGAGCAGCTGCGCGCCACCCGGCCGCCAGTGCATCAGCGACACGATCACGCAGGCGACGCCCACTGTCGTCCCGAGCCACACGAGCCCGAGCGTGACGCCCGCGACCTCGCGCCGCAGGTGGTCGAGCCCCAGACGATGCGGGCCGACGAGGAACGTCACGACGAGGAGCGCCGACGGGATCGCGACGACGAGCCACAACCACCAGTCGCTCCGGCCGAAGAGCTCCCAGCCCGCGCGGCGGCTGACGACGGCCAGGGCGAGGTTGGCGACGAGGATCGCCGCCGCGAACGGCGCCGCCTCGCGCCGCGCCTCGCGGGCGGCCTGCCGCAGCCTCGCCTCGTCCATCCCGCCGTGTTCGCCGCCGAAGGCGTCAGACCTATCCGGGACGGCCGGACAGCGTCGCTGCGTACGATCGCCGGATGGAGCAGCGCGCCCTCGGACGGAGCGGGATCGCCGTGTCGCGGATCGTGCTGGGTTGTGGGAACTTCGGGGGGATCGGCTCGTCCCCGGCCCACGTCGGGAAGGGGACACCGCGCGACGAGGCATTCCGATTGCTCGACGCCGCCTGGGAGATGGGCATCACGACGCTGGACACGGCCGACGCCTATGGGCTCGGCCGGAGTGAGGAGTACATCGGCGCCTGGCTTCGCACGAAGCCCGAGGCACGCGACCGTGTGGTGCTGGCGACCAAGACCTTCAACCCGATGGACGACGGCGCCGACCACGGTCTCGGGGCAGCGAGGATCCGGCGCCAGGTCGAGGCGAGCCTCCGGCGGCTGGGGGTCGCGCGCATTCCCCTGTACCTCGCCCACGACTTCGATCCCCAGGTGCCCCAGGAAGAGACGCTCGGCGCCTTCGACGAGCTGGTGCGCGGAGGAACGGTGGGCGCCGTCGGTGCGTCGAACTTCACCGCCGAGCAGCTGGCCGAGGCGCTCGAGCTCTCCGCGCTCGAGGGGCTGACCCGCTACGAGTGGGTGCAGAACGGGTTCTCGCTCCTCGAGCGCGGCGATCGCGAGACCGTCTTCCCGCTCTGCCACGAGCACGGGCTCGGGTACACGCCGTTCAGTCCGCTTGCAGGCGGCTGGCTCACCGGCAAGTACCGGCGCGGCGAGCCCTTGCCGGCCGGGTCGCGCATGACGCTGCGCCCGGAGGGCAGCGAGGGATACCGAACCGACGCGACGTTCGATGCGCTCGAAGCGTTCGAGCGCGCCGCGTCGGGCCGCGGCGTCTCGATGGCCGCGCTCGCGATCGCGTGGCTCCTCCACCTGCCGGAGATCACCGCCGTGGTGGTCGGCCCGAGCCGGCTCCAGCATCTCGCTCCGGTGAGCGAAGCGCTGGGCATCACCCTCGACGACGACGAGCGCGACGCGCTGGAGAGGATCTTCCGATGAGCTTGCTCGTGCTGGGCGAGGACGATGTGCGCGCGACGCTCGACATGCCCCGGTGCATCTCGGCGATGGAGGGCGTGCTCGCGGCGCTCGCGCGCGGTGAGGTCTCGATGCCGCTCCGCACGATCTTCCGCGTCCCGGACGAGAGGGTGCTCGGCCTCGGTCTGATGCCCGCGCATCGGAGCGGCGTGGAGCCCGTCATCTCGCTCAAGGAGGTCGTCGTCGTGCCGGGCAACTCCACCCGTGGCCTCGACCCGCATCAGGGAGCCGTGCTGCTGCACGACGGGACGACGGGGCAGCTCGTCGCCGTCCTGAACGCCTCGCCGATCACGGAGATCCGGACGGCCGCGGTGTCGGCGGTCGCGACCAAGCTTCTGGCCCGGCCGGGCTCACGGCAGGTGGCGATCCTCGGCTCCGGGGTGCAGGGCCGCTCGCACGCGGTCGCGATGCGCGAGGTCCTCCCGGAGGCGGAGCTGCGCGTGTGGAGCCGGGATCTGGCGCATGCCGAGGCGCTTGCACTCGAGGCGCACGGGCTCGCGTGCTCCACCCTCGCCGAGGCGCTCGCCGGCGCCGACGTGGTCTGCACGTGCACGGCAGCAGCGGAGCCGATCGTCGCGCTCGGCGACCTCGCGCCCGGCGCTCACGTCAATGCCGTCGGCTCGTCCGGCACATGGGCCCGCGAGCTCGAAGCGGACGTCGTCGCGGCCGCCTCGCTCTTCGTGGACCGCCGCGAGTCGACGGTGAACGAGTCCGGTGACTACCTCGGAGCCGTCGCCGAGCGCGGCATCGGCCCTGAGCACATCCTCGCGGAGCTCGGCGAGCTGCTCGTGGGCGCCCATCCCGGCCGGCGCTCCGACGAGGAGCTGACCGTGTTCAAGTCGCTCGGCCTCGCCGCGGAAGATCTCGCGGCAGCTGCGCTGTGCGTCGAGGTCGCCCGCGAGCGCGGCATCGGAGTCGAGGTGACGTTCTGATACCGCTCGGGGCGATCGAGACCGCGCGAAGGGTCACCGCGGACGCCGTTCTCGCAACTCCGCTCGTCCGCCTGGAGATCGAGGCTCCCTGCGAGATCTGGCTCAAGCTCGAGTGCCTCCAGCCGATCGGCTCATTCAAGCTCCGCGGCGCGACGAGCGCAATCCGCCAGGCAGGGCCGGACGCGTGGCGCGACGGGGTATGGACGACGAGCGCCGGGAACATGGCCCAGGGGGTCTGCTGGGTCGCGCGCGAGCTGGGCGTGCCGGCCACCGTCGTCGCACCAGACCATGCGCCGCGCGCGAAGCTCGACGCGGTCGAGCGCCTCGGAGGCCGCGTGATCGCCGTGCCGTTCGAGACGTGGTGGGAGACGATGGAGACGGGGTCGTACCCGGGGCTCCACGGGCTGTTCGTCCACCCTGTCCTCGACGAGCGGGTGATGGCCGGGAACGGCGTCATCGGGCTCGAGCTTGCGGAGCAGCTCGA
Source organism: Gaiellaceae bacterium (assembly GCA_036274755.1). GTDB lineage: Bacteria > Actinomycetota > Thermoleophilia > Gaiellales > Gaiellaceae > GMQP-bins7. Next base: position 3,155 of record DASUFC010000082.1, on the reverse strand, counting down.
TGCGATCGACACCGTCCTCGTCGCGTGGGGCGGCGGCGGCCTCACGACGGGCATCGCAAGCGCCCTCGCCGCGGCGTCGCCGTCGACCCGCGTCGTCGCCTGCGAGCCGGAGACCGGTGCGCCGCTGGCGGCGTCGCTCGCCGCGGGCGCGCCGGTCGAGGTCGACTACCGCCCGTCGTTCGTCGACGGCGCCGGCTCGAAGGCGCTGCTCCCCGCGATGTGGGAGCGAGCGCAGTCGCTGGTCGCCGACGCCGTGCCCGTGCCGCTCGCGGAGGCGGCGGCAGCTGTGCGCCTTCTCGCCACGCGTGCGCACATCGTCGCGGAGGGAGCCGGCGCGCTACCGCTCGCCGCGGCACTCTCCGGGCACGGTGGAACCGGCCGGGTCGTCTGCATCGTCTCCGGCGGGAACATCGACCGGGAACGGCTCGCGGCGATCCTCTCGGGCGAGACTCCCGCGTAGCGCTACGGCGCTAGCAGTTGCGCCGCACCGTCTCGGTGACGGCGAGCTTGACCCATTCGAGCGGGATGCCGATCACGGTGCGCCACCATGGCTCGTCGACGCCGTAGGTCGCGACGCGGAAGTCGCCGCAACGGCGGAACGAGCGCTCCGCCCGGAAGGTCTCGTAGTCGGACGTCACGAGGACGACCGTGTCCCAATTGCGCCGCTTGGCGAGCTGCGAGATCGCCTGCGCCTCCCCGACCGACGAGTACGGCCCCGCATAGATGCAGACCACGTCGTCCGACTTCGCCCGGCAGGCGCGGGCCCGCGCCTTGTCGTTCCCGTTTCGCTCCGCCGAGACGACGAGCGTCGGCGCAATGCCGCCGCCCACGAGGGTCTGCGCGGCCGGAAGGGTGTTGTCCGAGCCGGCGAGGGCAACCACGGCGTCCGCGCCCTTCGGCAGCGAGTCGTCGTCGCTGTGCCGGAGGAACAGCGGGATGCCGATCACGTACCCGAGCCCGAGCACGATCGCACAGGCGATGAGGAATCGTCGCATCGGGGAAGCGTGACAGGTGCATCGGTCGTCTCCAGGTAGAACACGCGGATGCGACCGTCGGCCGTCCCGGTGACCGCGATCCGGCGCCTTGCCATCGCCGCGCAGGGATACGCAGCGCGTGGCCGGCAGGGAACCACGGCCGAGGTCGAGGCGACCGTGCGGCGCCTCTCGTGTGTCCAGCTCGACTCGATCTCCACGGTCGAGCGAAGTCATCGGATCGCACTCGGCTCCCGGGTCGGCGAGTACCCGAGGGAGTCGGTCTCACGGCTGCTCGGCCGCGGGCGCCTGATCGAGTACTGGGCGCACGAGGCGTGCCTTCTGCCGGCCGACGACTGGCCGCTCTTCCGCCCTGCGATGCAGGGCGGAGGACGCCGGTGGTACGGCGAGATCGACAGGACGCACCCACATCTGCGTGAGCACGTCCTCGACGAGATCCGCGCACGCGGGCCGCTCGGGTCGCGGCACTTCGACGGCGCGGCACGGAAGGGCGAGATGTGGGGCTGGAAGCCGGCCAAGCGCATGCTCGAGCTGCTCTGGAACCACGGCGAGCTGGTCGTGGCCGGGCGCCAGGGGTTCCAGCGCCTCTACGACCTTCCCGAGCGCGTGCTCGATCCGTCGCTGCTGGATGCGACGTCGCCTTCCGAGCCCGAACGCCTGCGCGAGCTCGCGCTCCGGGCCGTCCGGGCGCGCGGAGCTCTCACCGAGAGGGGAGTCGTCGAGCACTGGCGGCTGAAGGGCGGCACTGCGCGAGTCCGGCCGATCGTGGATGCGCTCGTCGCGGACGGCCTTCTCGAGCGGCTGGACGTGGGCGACGGCGGCCCGACCGTGCTGGTGGCAGCCGGGGCGGAGCTCGACCGGCCGGCGCCGGCCGCGGCGGTCCTTCTCTCTCCGTTCGACAACCTGCTCTGGGACAGGCCGTTCGCGCGCCGCGTGCTCGGCTTCGACCACCTGATCGAGGTCTACAAACCCGCCCACGAGCGTCGCTTCGGGTACTACGTGCTGCCACTGCTCCGCGGAGACCGGGTCGTCGGGCGGGTCGACCTCAAGTCGGAGCGCGCAAGCGGCGAGCTCGTCGTGCGCGCCTTCCACCGGGAGGACGGCGTCCGCGCGTCGAACGCGCTCGACGACGCCCTCGACCGCGCGCTCGACCGGCTCCGTCGCCTGATCGGCCTCGAGTCCGTCCGACGTTCCGGCGCCGTTGCGTCCGCCTATGCTCCCGGTGGCCCACCGGGTTGATCGATCAACGACAAGAGCGGGGGACCGAAAGGAGCTCGAGGAGACCATGAGCGTCACCGACAACGGGCCTGATCCGAACGCGTTCGACATCGAGACGAAGACGGTCGCCAACGAGAACTACCGCACGGTCGCCTGGACCGGGAAGTACCTCCAGGTCACCCTGATGTCGATTCCGGTGGGTGAGTCGATCGGGCTCGAGACCCACCCCGAGACCGATCAGTTCCTGCGTCTCGACGCCGGGCAGGGCAAGTGCGTGATGGGCCCAGCCGAAGACCAGCTGGACTTCGAGCAAGACGTCTCCGACGGATGGTCCATCCAGGTGCCGGCCGGGACCTGGCACGACGTCATCAACACCGGCCAGGAGCCGATGCAGCTGTACGCCATCTATGCACCCGTCCACCACGCGCCCGGGATAACGCAGGCAACGAGCCAGGACGCCGAGGAGGACGAGAGGGCCGGCCGCGACGAGCCGCCGTCCTGGTCCGTGCAGCCCTGAGGTTGGGCGTCGATCGCCCGACTACGATGTCCGTCATGGACTTCGCAACGCGCGCGATCCACGCCGGGCAGGAGCCGGATCCCGCCACCGGCGCGGTGACGACCCCGATCTACCAGACCTCGACGTTCGTGCAGGAAGCCGTCGGCGTCAACAAGGGGTACGACTATGCGCGCGTCGCGAACCCGACGCGGACGGCGCTCGAGGAGTGCCTCGCGTCGCTCGAGAACGCCGCTCACGGGCACGCCTTCTCGTCCGGGATCGGTGCGACGACGACGATCATGCATCTTGTCGACCCCGGCGACCGGGTCGTGTGCGTCAACGACGTCTACGGCGGGACGTACCGCATGTTCTCGCAGGTCTACGAGCCGAAGGGCTACCGGTTCACGTACGTCACGCCGGACGAGCTCTCCACCGCGGCGTCGGCCCAC
>DASUFC010000081.1:0-2493 GCA_036274755.1 Gaiellaceae bacterium | reverse complement strand
GCCATCGTCTGCTCGACCAGCGCGTGTTCGTGGCGCTCGATCGTCTCGAGGCCGACCTCGGAGATGTAGTCGATCGCCGCTCCGAAGCCGACCGCCTCCGCGATCGCAGGCGTGCCCGCCTCGAACTTGTACGGCAGCTCGTTGAAGGTCGTCTTCTCGAGCCCGACCGAGCGGATCATCTCGCCGCCGAGGTTGAACGGGCTCATCTTCTCGAGCAGCTCCCGCTTGCCCCAGAGCGCGCCGATGCCGGACGGCCCGCACAGCTTGTGCGACGAGATCGCGACGAAGTCGGCGCCGAGCGCCTGCACGTCGACGCGGCGGTGCGGCGCGGCCTGGGCGGCGTCGACGACCATGATCGCGCCCTGCTCGTGCGCCCATTCGGCGAGCGTCTCGACCGGGTTGATCGTGCCGAGCGTGTTCGAGACGAGATTGTTCGCGACGACCTTGATGTTCCCGTCGCGTGCTATCGAGTCGAGCGAGTCGAGCTGCAGCTCGCCGAGGTCGTCGATCGGGATGTTGCGGAAGCTCGCGCCGGTCCGATGCGCGATGTACTGCCACGGCACGAAGTTCGAATGGTGCTCGAGCTCCGTGATGACGACGACGTCGCCAGGACCGAGGTTGTCGAGGCCCCACGCGTAGGCGACCAGGTTGATCGCCTCGGTGGCGCTGCGGGTGAACACGACCTCCTTCTCCGAAGGTGCGTTCAAGAGGCCCGCGACCGTCCGGCGTGCGCCCTCGAAGCCCTCGGTGGCGCGCTCCGCGAGCCGGTAGACGCCGCGGTGCACGTTCGCGTACTCGTGCTCGTAGAACGTGCGCATCCGGTCCAGTACCTGGCGCGGCTTCTGGGTCGAGGCCGCGGAGTCGAGGAACGCGACGGGTCGGCCGTCGAAGAGCTCGTCGAAGACAGCGAAGTCGGCCCGCAGCCGGTGCGCGTCGAGCGCGGGAAGCGTGGTGGAGGTCACAAGGCCATCGTAGCCAGCGGCAGTTCCGGTCCTGTCGCGGGGAGGCGATCAGCTGCGGCGTGGATGCATGTGCCCGTTGCGCGAGGCGGCCTCCGCCGTCTCCCGCTGGCGCTGGACGGCCGTGGCGACCGTCTCGAGAATCTCGCAGAGCCGCTTCAGGCGCACGCGCTCGCTCGTCTCCTCGAGCAGCTCCAGCTTCAGCTCGGGGGCGAGCTCGAATCTCGAAGCGAGCGAGAACGACGGCTGGACGATGTCCTCCGCCGGCACCTCGACCTCGGCGCCTGTGAGCTCGACGAGCTGCGTGAAGAGACCGATGCCGCGGGTCACGTCGGCGGGGTCCGGCGGGTCGTCCGAGTCCGCGAGGGGCTCGACGGTGCCCGTGTGGAAGCTCCGTCCGTCGGTCAGCTCGAGGAGCCGGAACCGGTCGCCGCCTTCGACGACGATGTTCAGCCTGCCGTCCTCGAAGCGCTCGACGACCTCGACGACGCTCGCCAGCGTCCCCGTCCGGCGTAGGCCGTCGTCGTCCGCGTAGACGAGGCCGAACGGCTGCTCGTCCTCGAGGCACTCGGCGATCAGCTCGCGGTAGCGCGGCTCGAAGATGTGGAGCGGGACCTGCTCGGTCGGCAGCAGGACGATCCCGAGCGGGAACAGCCCGATCTCCATCGGCCAAGCCTACGCCCGTGTGCGACGCATGGCTTGTCGGTTTTACTGAACGACGAGGATCGCGATGGCCGCGAGCAGTCCGAGAATGGCGATGAGCCGCATGTCTCCGACCCTACGGAGGCGAGATGAGGGGAGCCTGAGCGGTTCGTCAGGAATGTGTCAGGAGTCGGAGACGAACTGCGCGGTCTCCCAGACGGAACCGCGCTCGACACGTGACAGGCGCAGCCCGTGCGTCTCCGCGGCGCGCGCGAGCTCTCCCGGCGGGTGGACGAACGTGCGAAAGCGCTTCCGCATGAGCGCCAGGAGGCCGTTCTGCAGGCGCACCACGACCCGCACGCCGGCGCGATCGCGCGGGTAGCTGGCCAGCAGCGTGCGGCTCGTCAGGCCGGCCGCGGCGGCGAGGACGGCAGGGCCGACGGGCGTGCAGCAGACAACGCGTCGCAAGACGACGATGTCGGCCGGCTCGACCGCGTCGGGTGTCTCGACGAGGTCGGCGAGAACGAACGTCGTCCGATCGGCGATGCCCGTCGCCGTGGCGAGCTCGCGCGCAGCATCCTCGTAGCCCGCGACCACCTCGACGACCGTGCCGCGCGCGGCGCCCCGGCGAACGAGCTCGACCTGGATCTGGCCGATGCCGCCACCGACCTCCATGACCGTCGCTCCGTCAAGCCCCTGCTCGGCCGCCCAGTCGGCGATCCGCGGAGCGTCGCTTCCGCCGAGACCCTTCCGGAGGTAGCGTCCGAGCGCCCGGCGGGCGCTCCTCTCCCCGAAGATGTCGAGCGACTCACCGGCGCAGCACGAGCACGGCACGCGGTCAGCATGACAGGCGAGGAGGAGGGGCGAGGCTGAAGCCACGCCCCGGCCGCGC
>DASUFC010000080.1:0-17688 GCA_036274755.1 Gaiellaceae bacterium | reverse complement strand
GCCGGTCGTCTCCTCGGCCCACCCGTCGCTCGACGAAGCGAGCGGTGCGGCTGCGCTCCGCGCCGACCCCGAGGATCCGTCAGCATTCGCCGCTGCGATCGAGCGTGCCGTCGCGGAGCGCGAGCGTCTCGTCGCTCTCGGTCTCGAGCACGTGCAGGCGTTCTCGTGGCGGTCGGTCGGCGAGGCGTTGCTGCGTGGGTACGAGGAGGCGAGGACGTGAGGGGAGACCAGGAGATCGTGGTCGTCGTGCGGCGCGAGGGAGCGTTTCTCGCGCTTCGCCGCGCCCCGGAGCGGCTCGGCTACTGGAGCCTCGTCGCCGGCGGCCTCGAGCCCGAGGAGACGCCGCAGGAGGCGGCCCAGCGCGAGCTCCTCGAGGAGACGGGTCTCCGCGCGGTCGTGCGTTCGCTTCCGATCCAGCTTTCCTACTCGCTCCTCGACGATCCTCCGGCAATCCGCGCGCGCTACGCGCCTGGCATCGAGCGGGTGACGGTGCACGCGTTCGTCGCGGATGCGGATGCAGGCTGGGAGCCTGTGCTGGACGCCGAGCACGATCTCCATCGCTGGTGCGATCTCGAAGAGGCCGTCGAGCTCATGGCCTACGAGACGGCTCGCGACGCGCTTCGCGCCGGTGCCGCCGCCCCGTGAGAGTCGGCATCGACACGTCGCCGCTCGTCCAGACACGCGCCGGGACGTCGCGCGTCGTGCGGGGGCTGCTCGGAGCGTTGCGCGAGCGACCGGACCTCGATCTCGACCTCCTCTCGTTCGGCGGCCCGGGTCGCGTCTCGAGCGTCGTCCGTGACGCGCTGTGGTACCCGGTGCGTCTCGGCCGAGGCGCCCGCGGGCTCGACGTCCTGCACTGCACGACCTTCCGCGGCCCGACGAACGCACGCGTGCCGACGGTCGTCACCGTGCACGACCTCGCGATCCTTCGGGCGCCCGAGGCGTTCCCGCGCTGGCATCGCCTGTACGGGACTCACGGCTTGACGCGCGTCCTGCGCTCCGCGGACGCGATCGTGGCCGTATCGGAGTTCACGAAGTCCGAGGTCGTCGAGCTCGCGCGTGTCCCGGCCGAGCGGATCCGGGTCGTCCCGAACGGGGTGGACGCGGTCTTCAGCGAGCAAGGCGAGCGCGCCGAGGGCGATTACGTCCTCGCGGTCGCGACGCTCGAGCCGCGCAAGAACCTGCGCCGTGCGGTCGACGCGGCGCGTGAGGCCGGCGTCGCGCTGCGCGTCGTCGGCGCACGCGGCTGGGGAGGCGTCGAGGTCGACGGCTGGGTCGGCGAGGTGCCGGACGCCGAGCTCGCGGCGCTGTACCGGGGCGCGAGCTGCGTCCTCTATCCGTCGCTGTACGAGGGCTTCGGCCTGCCGGTGCTCGAGGCGATGGCGTGTGGCACGCCGGTCGTCACGTCTCGCGGCACGGCGATGGAGGAGATCGCCGGCGCCGCGGCTGTCCTCGTCGATCCGCTCGAGGTGTCGTCGATCGCCGCCGGGATCCACGATGCGGTGGCTCGTCGTGAGGAGCTCGTGGCTGCCGGCCTCGCGCAGGCCCAGGAGTACACGTGGGAACGCGCCGCGGACCTCGTCGTCGACCTCTGGCACGAGCTGCGATGAGCGTCGTCGTCTTCGACGCGGACGTCCTCGGCCGGCACCGCACGGGTGACGAGACGTACGCGCTCAACCTCCTCCGGGAGCTCGGCCCGCTCGCCGCGGCCGACGGCATCCGGCTCGTCGCGGTGACGCGGCACCCCGAGCTGGTGCCGGAGGGCGTCGAGGCCCACCACCTGCCTGCCCGTTCGCAGGAGCTCCGCATGGCGTGGACGCTGCCGCGTGCGCTCCGTGGCCTGGGCGCGGCGCTCTCGCACACACAGCACGCACTCCCGCTCCGCTCGCCGTGCCCGGGTGTCGTCACCGTCCACGACGTCTCGTTCGCGCGCAATCCGGACGTCATGGGCTGGAGGGACCGAACGGTCTTCCGGATCGTCGTCCCACGTGCGCTGCGTGGAGCGAGGCGTGTCCTCACCGTCTCCGAGCGGACGAAGCGCGACCTCGTCGAGCTGTACGAAGTCGATCCCGACGACGTCGTCGTGACCCCGAATGGAGTCGATCGGGCATTCACGCCCGGCCCAGGCTCGCACGACTACGTCCTCTCGGTCGGCGCCGTCCAGCGGCGCAAGAACCAGCTGGCCGCGCTCGAGGCTGCCCATGCTGCCGGGCTTCCGCTCGTGATCGTCGGCCCGGAGAAGGATGCATCTCTCGCGGCTGAGCTGCGCGCCGGTGGGGCACGCCTGGAGGGCTACGTCGAGACGTCTCGGCTCGTCGAGCTCTACCGCGGCGCCGCGTGCCTCGTCCAGTCGAGCTCGTACGAGGGGTTCGGGCTTCCCGTCGTCGAGGCGATGGCCTCCGGCACGCCGGTCGTCGCGGTGGACGAGCCGGCGTTGCGAGAGGTGGCGGGCGATGCGGCGGTCGTCGTGGGGGGCGCGTCACTCGCAGACGGGATCCGTACCGCGCTCGGCGAGCGCGAGCGCCTGGTTGCGGCAGGCCTCGAACGAGCGCGTGCGTTCAGCTGGCAGAGGGCTGCCGAGCGGACGCTTGCCGTGTACCGGGAGATACTCGACACGTGAAGGTTTCGGCGGTCGTCGTCTCGCACGGGCACGCGGCGGATCTCGAGCGATCGCTTCCACCGCTGGTCCAGCAGGTGGACGAGGTCGTGGTCATCGCGAACCTGCCGGGTTCGGCGAGGGGGGTGCCGGAAGGCGTGCGCGTCCTCGAGAACCCGAGGCCGCTGTCGCTCGCGGCGAACGTCAACGCCGGCATCGCCGCCACGACCGGTGAGTACGTCCTGAACGTCAACCCTGATGCGATCGCCGACCCCGGCGCCGTCGTGACGCTGGCCGACTTCGCGGAGGCGCGCGATCGGTGCGGGATCGTCGGCCCTCGGATGCGCTGGCCGGACGGGAGCTGGCAGCCGTCGCGTCGGCGCTTCCCGACCGTCCGCGGGACGATCGTCCGCCGGACGCCGGTGAGGTGGCTCCGGTCTCCGTACGAGACCCAGCGGGAGCACTACGAGCTCGACGAGCACGTCGATGAGCCGGTCGAGGCGGATTGGATGCTCGGCGCCTTCCTGCTCATGCGGCGCACGATGCTCGAGGAGCTCGACGGTTGGGACGCCGGGTTCAGGCACTACTGCGAGGACATCGACCTTTGCTACCGCGCTGCCCAGGCCGGCTGGGAGCGCTGGTACGTGCCGGCCGCGGTCGTGACGCACGCGTATGCGGCGGTCATCGACGAGCGGTTCCTCTCCCGGCACACGCTGTGGCACGCCCGCGGCATGGCCCGGTTCGTTCGCAAGCACCCCGAGCGCCTGCTCGCCCTGTGACGTCGAAGGACGATCAGTACGCGCGCCAGGCGGACGGCTGGACCGAGGACGCGTACGCGGACGTCGGCGCGTACCTCGCGCACCGCGCCGAGCTGATCGAGCATCTGGGCCGGCCGCTTCGCGCCGGCGATACGGTGCTCGACCTCGCATGCGGCGACGGCGGCCTCGGCGAGGCGCTTCTCGCCCGCGGCCTCGGCTACCGCGGTGTCGACGCGACGCAGGAGATGGTCGACGCGGCGCGCCACCGGCTCGACGGCCGGGCTGAGGTCGAGCTCGGAGACCTGAACGACTACGCCCCGGCCGAGCCGGTAGCCGCCACGACGGTCTTTCGCGCGATCTACTACGCGCGCGACCGGGCCGCGTTCTTCGCCCATGTCGCGCGGTTCACCGAGAAGAAGCTCGTGTTCGACCTCAACCCGCGGCAGTACGGCGTCGAGGTCGTTCGCTCCGAGTTGCGGGCGGCGGGATTCGCGTCGATCGACCTGCGGCCGTTCTTCGTACCGCAGACGGTCCGGTTGCCGGGACCGCTGCTCGCCGGCGCCAAGGCACTCGAACGGAGCGGTCCGCTCGCCCGGCTCGCGCTCCGCGCGCGCTTCACCTACCTCGTCGCGGCGTCACGCTAGCCGCCGAAGAGCGACTGGAAGCCCGCCTCGATCTGAGCGCCCAGGTGGCGGGTGTCGCTCTTCGTCGGGTCGACCTCCTTGGGGACGAAGGTCGGTGAGACGACGATCTCCATTCGCCATGGCTCGTTCGGCGCAGCCAGTGTGATGCCCTGCGCCGTGCAGTCCTCGACGGTGAACGGAACGGTGTTGGTGACACGGGCGATACGGGGCTGCTTGTCCGGGCCGATCCCGACCGGACCGATCTTCACGGTGACCTTCGCGGTCTGGCGCAGACCCTTTCTCGGGCACCAGTACTGGCGCGACACCTTCACGAACGCGAGGCCGGGACCGTCCTTCGTGACGTCGTAACGCGTGTAGGACGCCCGAGCCACGTTCGGCGCGTCGCCCGTACCGACGATCCAGCCGTCGGTCTGCCGTCCCACCAGGGCGTCCTGCAGCTTCAACGGCCGGCCCTCGACGCGGTAGAGCACCTTGCCCTGACGCCGGAGGACGACCGGTGCCTGAAGGGCGACGTCGTTCACGGCCAGCGCATACTTCGTTCCCGGGTTCGGCGTGAGCGTCCCGTCGACCGCGTCCAGGTCGGGCGTGAGGATCGGGCCTCCGACGTTGGTGGCGCTGCCGTCGAGCGACCAGACGTGGCGGATCGCCGGGTTGAAGAACTCGGTCAGCCAGAGGTCGGTCGGCGTGGTCGGAATCTGCTGCCCGAGGACGACGACCGAGTCGCCGCCCGTCGCCTTCTCGACCCAGTCGTACGGCTTCGGGTAGTTCGTGACGGTGAACTGCGAGAAGTGCCGCTCTCCGGCGGCCGCGTAGACCTGCCCGGTGAGGCCCCATGCGACCACGACCACCGCTGCGCTCGCGGCGACGGCGCTGAAGGCGACCGAGTGCGGCCGCAGGAGCTTCAGCGCGACGACGACGACGAGCGCGGCGACGCACACGGCGACCAGCACGCTCTGGATCGTCCCGTCCGCCCAGCCGAGCTTGCGGTTCGCGAGCGTTGCGATCGAGAAGCCGTGCGCCTCGTAGTACGGGAAGTCGAGGTGGAGCGGTGTCGCGGCGACGACGTAGATGGTGAAGATCGCCGCGCCTGCGATCGCCCAGACACGGCCGATGCCCCGCGCGAACGCGAGTGCCGTCGCTGCGAACAGGATCGGGCACAGGTAGATGAGGTTGCGCTCGACGACATACGTGCCGAACACCGTCGAGTTGAACGCACCCTTGATGCCGGCGTACAGGACGAACACGCCGAGCGCCGCCACGCTCGTCACGACGAACGCTCGCGTCCGCGGATCCGGTCGCTCCTCCTGCGGGCGGGCGAGGGCGGAGACGCCTGCGATCACGGGCAGGATGCCGATGCCGATAGCGAGCGCGCCAAAGGCCCACGTCGCGTGATCGACGATGCGACCCTTGTACAGCAGCATCGTGTTCCGCCACGCCGTCGAGAAGTGACCGATGAACGCGGCGAACGCGAACACGATCCCGACGGCGAGCGTGACCGCGCCGACCCAGTCCCAGGTGCTCCAGTGCGTTCGCCAGCGTCGGACGACGTCCGACTCCCAGCCGAGCCAGAGCAGTCCGAGGCCGAGCACCACGACGAGGATCGCGAGCTGCGTCCGTATGAGCACCCCGAGCACACAAAGGGCGAACGCCACCGCGAGTCGGCCACGGCTCGGCCGTTCGAGTGATCGTGCGATGAGCCAGAGGGCGGTGGTCGAGACCGGATAGGCGAGCGGCTCCTCCACGAGAAACGGCGAATACGCGAGCGCCGGGATGGCGACGGAGGCGCTTGCGGCCGCGAGCGCGTACCCCTTGGGAACGACCATGCGCGCGAGCCCGTACGCCGGGAAGATCGTGGCCGTCATCGCGAGGACGAGAATCTCCTTCGCGGCCGCGAACGATGCCATGGCGGATCCGAGCCACCAGACGGGCGCGAGCACGTAGGCGACGAGAGACGGCGTGTCGGGGTACGGAACGCCCCGTCGCGCCGCGTGGCCCGTCTCGGCGATCGAGCGTGCGAGCTGCGTCAGCTCGAGCTCGTCGGTGAAGAGTGTCGGCGCGACCTTCTGCGAGGCCTGCCACGCGTAGAGAGCCGCGAACGCGAAGTAGAGGGCGAGGAGCGGCACCGCCGACAGGAAGCGCGCGAAGAAGTCCGGACGGGCCTCCCCGTCCGTGCGTGGCTCCGGCGAGCTCACGTTCGCGCGACCTCGATCGTGTCGGATGCAGCGGCGGGCAGCTCGACGTGCCGGCGAACGAGGCGGCACGGGATACCCGCCGCAGCCGAAGCCGTGGTCACGAGCCCGATCCGCTCGCTCGGTGCGTCCGGAATGCTGACGAGCACCTCGTCGGCGCGGGTGCTCACGACGGCGCGGTCGGCCTCGTCCAGGCTGCCGACGACGCTGATCCCGAGGATGCGGCGCCGCCGGACCCGAGGGTTGTCGTCGAGGAAGCCGACGACGCGCGCGTCGCGGTCCTCGCGCAGCTCGCGTGCGAGGCTGCGCCCTGCGCGACCGGCGCCGACGACGAGGACTCGCCGTCGCTCGCTGCGCGGTCCGGCCGCCTCCGGCAGGAGGCGCAGCACGAGGCGCGAGGCTCCGACGAGGAGGGTGCACAGGATCGCGTCGACGACGAAGATCTCGACGGCCGGGAAGGACCCGATCGGTCGCAGCGCGATGAGGATGAGGAAGGCGGCGATCGCCGAGCCGAAGCAGCCGACCGCGATGGGCACGACGTCGCGTGCGGTCGCGAACCGCCACACCCGCCGGTAGACGCCGAGCGCGACGAAGAAGACGTACCGCGACGCGAGCAGGATCGGCAGCGCCGAGAGGTAGACGGAGCGCTCGTACACGGTCCCCGACCCGCCGACCGCGAGGACGTACGCGGCGAGGAACGACGCGCAGATGATGAGGAAGTCGGCGAAGACCTCGACGAGCCGGCGCGGCTCGAAGATCAGCGCGCGCCAGAGCGACGGCTCAGGCCCGTCGACGCCGCGCCGCGAGCGCTCCTCGAGATCGGAGAGGAAGCTCCCGAACTGGACGAGGAGCACGAACGTCACGAGCACGCCGATCGCGGTGAGCCTGCCGTTGTCGAGGACGTTGTAGGCGAGCGCGGTCGCGCCGATCGCCGAGGCAACGATGGCGAGGAGCAGCACCGCCTTCGTCTCGGAGAGCCCGTAGTACACGAGTCGGTGGGAGGTGTGATCGCGCCCGCCCTGGGTTACCGGTCGCTTCTCCACGAGCCGCGCGATCGTCACGAGCGTGGTGTCGAGGATCGGGATCGCAAGGACGAGGAGCGGGAGCAGGATGGTGGCCACGGTCGTCCCGGCGACGGTCCAGCTCGCGGCGAGCGCGAGCGAGGCGAGGCCGAACCCGATCACCTGGCTCCCCGAATCGCCCATGAACACGGCCGCGCCCCGCTGCGGCCGCAGGTTGAAGGGCAGGAAGCCGCCGCAGGCGAGGCCGAGCGCGAGCGCCAGAGCGAGCACGGTCTCGTTCTCGTGCTCGGTCATGGCGTCGATGGCGAAGTAGGCGCACGAGACCACCGCGAGCGTCGCGGCGAGCCCGTCCATGTTGTCCAGGAGGTTGAACGCGTTCGTGATCCCGACCAGCCAGAGCAGGCCGATCGCCCAGGCGAGGACGTCGTTGCCCACGATCTCGACGTCGAGGCCGCTCGAGAGCACGATGACGGCGGCCGTGATCTGTGCCGCCAGCTTTGCGATCGGGCTGAGGTGTCGGAGGTCGTCGACGACGCCTGCGACGAACACGATCGTGACACCCGCGAGGATCCCGCCGAGCTCGTTGCTCCAGTCGATGACGTCGGCGACCAGTGCCACGCCGATTCCGGCGGCGAACCCCGCGAAGATCCCGACGCCTCCGAACAGCGGAGTCGGCTGCTCGCGCCAGCGTTCGCCCGCCGGAACGGCGACGAAGCGCGCGCCGACCGACGAGCGGAGCAGGAGCCAGAGGACCGCAGAAGAGACAGCGATCGCGGTCATCGCGACGAGCGCGTTCACAACCGGGAAAGGGTAGTCGAGCGTCCCGTCGCCCTAGACTCACCGCGTGTCCGTTTACGCCGATGTAATCCGCTACCGCGAGCTGTTCGGGAGCCTCTTCCGGCGAGACATCCGGGCGAAGTACCGGGGCTCGGTGCTCGGCCTCGGCTGGTCGCTGCTCCATCCACTTGCCCTGATGCTCGTGTACCTCTTCGTCTTCTCGGTGCTGGGCCTGTCGGCCGATGCACCCGACGACTACTGGCTCTTCCTGCTCTGCGGACTGCCGGCTTGGGTCTTCTTCGCGACGGCGTTGCAGGCAGCGTCGCGCAGCCTCCTCGAGAACGCGAGCCTCATCCGCAAGGTGCGCTTCCCGCGCCAGCTGGTTCCGCTGTCGATCGTCGGGACGAACCTCGTGAGCTTCGCGGTGATGCTCGGGGTCGTCGTCGTGCTCAGCCTCTGGCGGATCCCCGACGCGCGCGACACCTTCTGGCTCGCGCTGCCGCTCGGGGCGCTCTTCGCGTGCGTCGTCGCCGGCTGCGCGCTCGTGGTCGCGTCCCTCAACGCGCTCTACCGCGACGTCGAGCATCTGCTCCAGGCGCTCCTCCTGCCGTGGTTCTTCCTCACGCCGATCCTGTACAGCCTCGGCGACCTTCCGGGAGTCGACGACTACCCGGCGGCGGACTTCTTCCTGCACTGGGTCAACTTCCTCACGCCGCCGATCGAGGCGCTGCGAGCGGTGCTGTACTACGGCGACCTGCCCGGTGCTGCAGACACGATCTACACGGTCGTCGCCGCGCTCCTGGCGCTCGGCGTCGGAGGCTGGGTCTTCAACCGCTCCGACGACCGGATCGCGACCGAAGTCTGACCACGGCGCGGCCCTCGAACAACCCGTCGTTCGAGCGGAACGCCGGGAGGCCCAGGTGCGTCGTCGGCTCGAGGCCGGTCAGGAGCGAGGGGAAGAGGAGCGGCTCCGGAAAGCTCGGGTTGCGCCCGCCGCCCGGCGCCCAGGCAGAGAGGGCGCGCCGGTCCCCGCGTGACTCCGCGTCGATCGCCCCGCCGACCGCGCCGTAGCCCTCGGCGTGCGCGTCGAGGAGCAGACGTGACCAATCCAGCGCTGGGATCGCCCCGGCGACGAGATGGGCGACCGCGACGGGCTCCTCGGTGACGAGTGGCTCGTCCTGCGCCGCGAGCGCGGCCTCGAGTGCGTCGTCGGGCTCTCCGTGCACCTCCACCGCGAGCCGCCTCTCCTCGATGCGAGGGCCGACCTCGACCGTGAGCTCGAGCGGCGTCGAGCCGATCTCCTCGAACCAGAAGCGGTACTCGTCGACGAGGTCGAAGGCGAGCCGGTAGCCGCCCGGCGGTCGCGGGGCGGAGAGCGACGGCGAGAGCTCGATCGTCGCGCCCGGCTCGACCACGTCCGGAAGCGCAGTGCGCGTTCCGTCCCAAACGATCGGGTTGCCGAGCGGATCGAGCCAGTGGTACCCGAGCTGGATTCCCTCGCGGCCACGTGAGCGCCACGGCGCCGAGCCCGCGTTCTCGAGGACGACCCTGGCGCGTGTCGTCACCCCCGCCCGTTGCTCGGGGATCTGGTACGCATGCCATCGGACCGCGAGCGGGCCAGCCGGGATGGGGTGCTCGCCGACTCGCTCCATGGCGCGGCGTACTCTAGGTTCCGTGGGCGTAGGCGAGATCGCGGTCGAGGGTGTCGCGCGCAGCTTCCGCGTCCAGGCGCGCGAGGCGCGGACGCTCAAGGATCTGTTCGTCCAGCGCGGCAGAACGGACGCGGTGGAGGTGTGGGCGTTGCGCGACGTGTCGGCGTCGATCGCTCGTGGCGAGGCGGTCGGGCTCATCGGGCGCAACGGCTCGGGCAAGACGACCTTGCTGCGGCTGATCGCGGGAATCATCAAGCCCTCCGCCGGCACGGTTCGCACCGAGGGCAGGATCGGCTCGCTGCTCGAGCTCGGCGCTGGCTTCCACCTGGACTTCACCGGACGCGAGAACGTCTTCCTGAACGGTGCGATCCAGGGTCTGCCGCGGGCGGAGATCAAACGGCGCTTCGACGAGATCGTCGCCTTCGCGGAGCTCGAGAACGCGATCGACCGACCCGTCCGGACGTACTCGTCCGGGATGACGATGAGGCTCGGCTTCGCGATCGCCGCGTTCCTGGACGCCGACATCCTCCTGCTCGACGAGGTGTTCGCCGTTGGCGACGAGGCGTTCCAGCGGAAGTGCTTCGGCCGGATCTTCGCGTTCAAGGAGAAGGGCGGAACGATCGTCTTCGTCTCGCATGACGCCTCGGCCGTCGAGCGGCTCTGCGAACGCTCGATCTTCCTCGAGGGCGGTCGCGTCGCGTTCGACGGCCCGACGCGCGACGCCGTCACGCGCTACCGCCGCGCGCTCGCCGACGACGCGAACCCCGCGGAGCGCGGCGTCGGCCTGCGCGAGTGGGGATCCGGCGAGGCGGCCATCGCCTCTGCCGGCCTCATCGGTCAGGAGGGGTCGGAGCGGCTGCAGTTCCTCTCGGGCGAGCCGTTCGATCTCCGCGTGAGCGTCGACGCGGACGGCATCCCGCCTCCGCGCCTCCAACTCGAGCTGCGAGACGACGCGGGCACGCTCGTCGCGGGGCACGCGGTCGATCTCCGTGGACTCGGCTGGTCGAATGGGAACGGCCACCGCGACGTGCGCTTCCACATCGGATCGCTGCCACTCGCCGATGGTCGCTTCCATCTCCGGCTCGGGCTCACCGACGAGGCGGGCGAGCGCGTGTACCACTGGCTCGACGACGCTCTCGTCTTCGTCGTCTATCCGGGGGATGACGTGCGCGGCGTCGTGCGCTTTGAAGGGACGTGGATGCTCGAGGAGAAGAGTCAATCGCGATGAGCGCGCGCACCTGTCCCGACTGGCCCGAGCTGATGGAGCTCGACCCGGATCTTCAGTTCAAGCACTACACGGTCTCCGAGGCCCAGCTCCCGGCCGAGTCGCTCGCCCGTATCTCGCACGTCTCGCTCGGCGACGTCGAGATCTGCTGCGACCTCGAGCACCACGTGTTCAACCCGGGCCACACCGACCTCGATATCGCGGAGGCGCTTCGAGGGACGCACTGGTTCGACGTCCGCGAGTGGGCCACCTCTGGCCCCGGCGCGGACAGCACGTCCTCGAACGCGGCCTGACTACGCTTCGGCGCATGCCGGCGATCGTCATCCCGTACCGCGGCGACGCGAAGCGGCGCCTGTCGTCCCGGCTTCGGGCGGCGGTCGCCGTCGCGATGCTCGGCGACGTCGTCGAGGCGGCGCTCGCGGTCGGCGCGGTGCTCGTCGTCACCGACGATCCGACCGTCGTGCCACGCGGCGCCGAGGTCGTCCCGGATCCCGGTCGCGGCCTCGACGCGGCGGTGACAGCCGGCCTCGCACGCGTCAGCGGTCATGCGCTCGTGGTCAACGCGGACCTTCCGTCCGCGACACCAGCGTCGCTCCGGTGGCTCGCCGGGGCCGGCCTCGCGCTCGTCGAGGCGGCCGACGGGACGACGAACGCCCTCTCGCTCCCGCAGCCGGACGTCTTCGAGCCGCGGTACGGGGCGGGGAGCGCGTCTCGCTTCCGCGCCAGCGCCCCGTACGCGACGGTCGCGATCCCGGAGCTCGAGCTGGACGTCGACGCCGACGACGACCTCGAGCGGCTCGCGGGCAGGCTCGGACGCCGGACGCGCGCACTCCTCGCCGTGCCTGCGTGAAGGTCGTCCTGCTGTCCGGCGGAGGTGGCGGCGCGCGGTTCGCGCGAGGTCTCCAGGCCGTGCTCGCCCCGGGCGAGCTCACAGTGGTCGGCAACGTGGGAGACGACGTCGACATCCTCGGCCTGCGCGTCTCGCCCGACCTCGACAGCCTCCTCTATACGCTCGGTGGCCTCATCGACGTGCAGCGCGGATGGGGCCGTGCGGACGAGACCTGGAACGCACTCGAGTCCGCCTCGACCTGGGGAGGGCCGGACTGGTTCCGGCTCGGCGACCGCGACCTGGGGCTCCACCTCGTGCGCACGGCGGCGCTTCGCGAGGGTGCGACGCTCTCGCTGGTCATGCGCGACGTTGCTCTCCGGGCCGGCCTCGAGAGCGCGCTCGTGCCTGCCACTGACGACGATCTCCGCACGCATGTCAGGACACCGGTGGGCACGTTCCCGTTTCAGGAGTGGTTCGTCGGGCGCCGTCACGAGGACGACGTCGACGCGATCGAGTATCGAGGCGACGCCGATGCGCGCCCGGCGCCGGGCGTCATCGATGCGATTCGCAACGCCGACGCGATCCTCTTCGCGCCGAGCAACCCGTTCCTCTCCATCGGGCCGATCCTCGCCGTCCGAGAGATCCGTGCGACGATCGCGGCTCGGATGGGAAGAAGCGTTGCCGTCAGCCCGCTGATTGGTGGCGAATCCGTCACCGGGCCGCTCGGCCGTATGCTCACGCGCATGGCGGGCGGCACGACTCCAGCGGACGTCGCGCGCTGCTACGAAGGCCTGATCGACCTGCTCGTGATCGATGAGTCCGACGCGCCGGCCGAGACGGACGTCGAGCTGGTCGTGACGCGCACGCTCATGACCGATGCCGACTCGGAGCGGCGTCTCGCCGAGGTCGTGCTCGAGACATGCGCGTAGCCGTCATCGGAGGAACCGGGCCGTTCGGGAGGGCGCTCGCCGGGCGACTCCACGCGTCCGGCCTGGAGGTCATCGTCGGCTCGCGCGATGCGGGCCGCGCGGCCGCGACGGCGCTCGAGATCGATTGCGTGGGCGAGGCGAACGGCGATGCGTGCGAGGACGCCGACTTCGTCGTGCTCGCCGTGAACGCGGAAGCTGCGCTCGGTATGGCTCGCGAGCTTCGGCGGTCGATCGGCACGACACCGCTTCTGTCCGTTGCGTCCGAGCTGCGCTTCTCACAGGCAGGCGTCCTGCCGTCGACCGACGCGCTGTCGCTCGCCGAGAGAATCCAGTCGGAGCTCCAAGGCCCGGTCGTGGCCGGTCTGCACTCGCTCCCTGCCGCGAGCCTCGCGGCCGACGAGCCTCCCGACGACGACGCATTCGTCTGCGGCGACGATCCGGACGCGAAGGCCCTCGGGCTCGATCTCGCGTCGCGGCTGACCGCGGGCCGTGCCCTCGATGCCGGGCCGCTGGCGAGCGCCCGCGCGCTCGAGGGACTCACCGCCGTGCTCGTGAACCTGAACAAGCGCTACAAGGCCCACGCCGGGTTCCGCGTCACCGGCCTCCCGTGAGGGGCGAGCTCCTCGTCATCCCGTTGCGTGGGATCCCCGAGCTCGAGGAGGGTGACGATCTCGGCGCGCTCCTCGTCCGGGCTGCGGGCGTTGGCGGCTTCGAGGAGACGGACGTCGTCGTGGTCGCCCAGAAAGCGGTCTCCAAGGTCGAGGGCCGCATCGTCCACCTCGCATCCGTCGAGGCGTCCGAGCGCGCTCAGGAGCTCGCGGGCGACGCCGATCCGCGCCGGATCGAGGTGATCCTCAACGAGGCCCGGGAGATCGTTCGCTCTCGTCCCCCACTCGTCATCGCGGAGACGCGTCACGGCTTCGTGTGCGCTTCGGCCGGAGTCGATTCCTCGAACGCGAAAGGCCCGGACACACTCGTTCTCCTTCCCGTTGATCCCGACGCGTCGGCTGCTCGCATCCGGTCGCGCATACGCGAGCTGACGGAGAAGGACGTCGGCGTGATCGTCTCGGACTCCTTCGGCCGCGCGTGGCGCCGCGGCACGACGGACGTCGCGCTCGGAGTGGCAGGCATCACCGCGCTCCTCGATCTCGATGGGCTGCGTGACTCGGTCGGCTACGAGCTGCAGTCGACGCAGATCGCCGTTGCGGACGAGATCGCAGGTGCAGCACAGCTCGTCATGGGGAAGCTCGACGCGATCCCGGCCGCGCTCGTTCGTGGTCTCCACCTCGAGGGAGACGGTCGCGCGCGCGACCTCGTGATGCCGCGTGAGCGCGACCTGTTCCGGTGACGCGGATAGACTCGAACCGTGCGCAAGTACGCGATCTGGGGAACCGCGACGTCGCCCGAGCACGAGGAGTGGGTGCGCTCGATCGGCAAGCAGTTCGAAGCGGACGACTTCGTCTACGTGGACGACATCGCCGACGCGGATTTCGTGCTCAACATGTTCGACGCGGACGACCCCAAGGCGTTCCGGCGCGCCTCGCGCGGGACGTATTCGGCGGCGTTCTACGAGCTCGACGAGGCGCCCGAGGACGCGCTGAAGGCCAGCTACCCGATGTTGGTGCGCACGCTCTCGAACGTCGTCCTCCTTCGCGTCCCCGGCAGGGGCGTCTGGTTCACGACGATGGAGCAGGGGACGTATCACGTGTCCGAGGACCCCGCGGCGATCTACGACCGCCTCGAGCCACTCGCGACCTCCCGCCTCGTGATCGACAACGAGTGGATCCCCGACCTCGAGCCCGACCTCTGGGACGGCGACGACGTCACCTCCGACATCGCCGAAGCCGGTCGAAGGCTCGACGAGCTGGATCTGCTGCCGTCACCCTTCCCGGTCGAGGAATACCTGTCCGGCCGCGACCTCCGCCACGTGATGCGGCTCTACTCGGTCGGTGGTCTCTCCTACGGCAACCTCTCCGCGCGCAAGGACGAGACGCGCTTCTGGATGAGCGCGAGCGGGGTCGACAAGTCGAAGCTCGAGACCGTCGGCCGCGACATCCTCATGGTCAAGGACTTCGACGACGATCGCGGGATCATCGTCCTCAGCGTCCCGCCGGGCATCGAACCGCGGCGCGTCTCGGTCGACGCGATCGAGCACTGGATGATCTACCAGGCGCATCCCGACGTCGGCGCGATCCTCCACGTGCACGCATGGATGGAGGGCATCGCCGCGACGGATGTGAACTACCCCTGCGGGACCCAGCAGCTGGCTGTCGCGGTCGCCGACCTCGTCGCGCAGGAGCCGGATCCGGCACACGCGGTGATCGGCCTTCGCAACCACGGCCTCACCTGCACCGGCGACAGCCTCTCGGAGATCCTGGATCGCGTTGCGCCCAAGGTTCTCCGTCAGGTCCCTATGTCCTGAGCCTCAGTGCGGTCAGGAGCGCGAGCAGCGGCGCCACGAGCACGTCGTTGACGAGGCACCACGCGCACACGGCGTCGATCACGAAGAGCTGCAACGCCACGAGGTAGAGACTGAAGGCCAGCCCGACGAACGCGATCATCGCGGCGGCGAGCCGGGCGGCCGCACCGTCCCATACGACGAGCCCGCAGACGATCGAGTAGGCGACGAGGCCGAGGAGCGCGACCGGTACGCCGGCGATCGTCGCGTATGCAGACTGCTGGACCGTCTCGCAGCCGCCGCCGGCGACGCAGACGAGCGCGTTCTCGTCGTAGTGCACCCACGTGAGGTATCCGGCGAGCGCGACGCCGGCGAGCGCGACGAGCCCGGCAGCGAGACGCAGCGAGCGATCGCTCAACCGGACAGTGCGTCGTCGAGCGTCGCCCGCATCTCCTCGATCGACCCGAACTGCACGAAGTACGGAGCGTCGTCGCCGATCTTGACGAGGAACGTCGGCGTGCCACGGATCCCCGAGGCGCTCGCCTCGGCCGCCGCGCCGGACGCGGCCTTCACGATGTCGGCGCGCTGTGCGTCCGAGAACAACCGGTCGACGTCGAGGCCTGCGATCTCGCCGGCGAGGCGTCGCACGAGGTCGTCGGTGACCCAGCCGTCGTTCTCGCCGCCCTGGTTGCGGTAGAGGGCCTCGGCGAGGTTCCAGAGCCTGTTCTGCTCACCGGCCGCGAGCAGGAATCGGTACGCCGTGACCGAGTCCGGGCCGATGAACGGAAACCCCCGAAACTCGGTGGCCGCCTTGCCGGTACGGACGAAGTCGTCGACGAGCGTCGGGAACATCGTCTCCGTGTACGTACGGCAGGCCGGGCACTGCGGATCCGCGTATTCGATCAGCGTCACCTTCGCGCTCGGCGAGCCGAGGACATTGCCGGCCTGCGGGATGCCGCTCAGGTCGACGACCGGCGTCGGCGTGGCGGGAGAGACACTGCCCTCGTTTCGCAGGGAGAGCGCGACGACGACGAGCATGACGGCCGCACCGATCGCGGCGCCGAACGCCAGCGCGATCGTCTTGTTCGAGGGACGGGCTTGGGCGCTCGGTGCAGCCATCCGCCCGGAAGTGTGCCGTCGTGAGCGTTTCCGGGCGGATGGTGTCGTCGCCGGGCTACGCGACATGCGTGCGTGCCCGGAGATCTGCGTTGACCGCGACGACGCCCGGAACCCGCGAGACGAACAGCGGCAGCATCTCTGCATCCGCCTCGGTCTCGACCTGTCCCGCCAGCGCCACGCGCCCGTCCGTGACGGTGACCGTCACGCTGCCGGGCTCGGCCCAGAACGTCCGGCGGAGAATGTCGTCCAGGATCTCACTGGCGAGCTCGGCGTCGCTCCGCGTGAACGCCCGGACGATGTCCGCTCGCGTGACGATCCCGACGAGCACGCCGTCGTCCACGACCGGAAGGCGGTTGACGCCTTCGTCGATCATGAGCCTGGCCGCCTCGTGCACGGCCTTCCCGGGCGCGATCGTCACGGCGGGCGCCGACATGGCTTCGCCGGCGGTCTCGGCCGTCACCTTCGCCGTAGCGAACTCCGGATCGAAGAGCCAGGTCAGTAGCCCACTTCTCTCGCTCCTGCCGCCTGCCTTCGTCACGATGTCCGCCTCCGACAGGACACCGACGACCTCGCCCTGCACGCCGACAACGGGGACTCCCGAGACGCGGCGCTCCACGAGTACCGATGCCGCGTCGCGCAGAGGTGCGTCGGGCGTCACCGTGGCGACGTCCCTCGTCATGAGCTCTCGTACTCTCATCTTCGGCCTCCCTTCGTTTGCCGAAGCGTCCTTTTCGGTCGTCGGGGACGCATCGGTGTCGGCGCTGAGCGACGCTGCGGATTTCCACGCGTGCGTTCCTTGCGGCGGTTACACCGCCCCTTACACCCACTGACCAATGGCTGTCCCTCGAACGAGGGAGTAGCGTCGGCGTCCATGATGGAACTCGTCACGGAGACGAAGGCGACGCGGATAACGCCTCGGCAGCGTGAGGTCGTCGCCTTGATCGCAGCGGGTTGCTCCAACGACGAGGTCGGCCTGCGACTCGGAATCTCCCCCAGAACGGCGAAGGCCCACTGCGACGTGCTTCGTCAGAAGCTCGGCGTACGGCGGCGACGCCAGATCCCGATCGCGTTCAGGCTGCTCACGGGCGAGGATCCGCTGTCTGCGGGGCGCCGCTACTTGCTTGCGGCTCGGCTCCCCCGCTGACCCAGGGCACTCGCGGCGCTGCCTGGCCGCGAGTGCCCCTCCGCTTCGTGGGGTGTTAGGGTCGCGCGGTCGATCCAGGTGTCGGTCAGGAGGCGACGACGACGGCGACAGTCTCCGCAACTCGGATCCGCAAGCGAAGGATCATCGAGCGGCCTCGTCTGTTCGCACTGCTCGACGGGTCGAAAGCGCGTGTGCGGATGCTCATCGCCCCGGCGGGCTACGGGAAGACCACGCTCGCGGAGCAGTGGGTCGTCCGCGACGGCCGCGTCGGCATCTGGTACACGTCCCGATCGGCGTCGACCGACGTGGCCGCTCTCGCGCTCGGCATAGCCCGCGCGTCGACCGCCCTGATCGACGACTGCGACCATCGGCTCAGAGAGCACCTTCGCGCGCTGCCCGCCGCGGC
>DASUFC010000079.1:0-30114 GCA_036274755.1 Gaiellaceae bacterium | reverse complement strand
GCCGAGTATCGGGAGAAGCTGCTCGACGCCGTCGTCGAGACGGACGAGGCGCTCATGGAGCGCTACCTCGACGGCCAGGAGCTCGACGCGCACGAGGTCGCCGCCGCGCTGAAGTCCGCCATGACGAGCGGCGACGTCTTCCCGGTCGCGTGCGGTGTCGCGACCAAGAACCTCGGAACGCACGCGCTTCTCGACCTGCTCGTCGAAGGCGTGCCGTCGCCCGCGAAGAAGGGCTCGCCGATCGACGTCGACGGTGCGGGCGTCGCCGCATTCGTCTTCAAGACGGTCGCGGACCCGTTCGCCGGACGGATCAACGTCTTCCGGGTGCTCAAAGGGACGGTCACCGCGGACACGACGCTCGTGAACCTGCGCTCGAAGGGGAAGGAGCGGATGGGGACGCTGCTCGACGTGCAGGGCAAGGAGCACCACGCCGCGATGGAGTTCGGCGAGGGCGACCTCGGATCGGTCGCGAAGCTCAAGGACGCCCAGACCGGCGACCTGCTCGCGGACAAGGAGGTCGCGATCGACGTGCCGGACTTCGGCTTCCCGGAGCCCGTGATGAGCTTCGCCATCACACCGAAGTCGAAGGGCGACGAGGAGAAGGTCGCGACGGCGATCCGGCGCCTCGCCGAGGAGGATCCGACCCTGCGGCTCCGGCGCGACCAGCAGACCGGGGAGGAGATTCTCTCCGGGATGAGCCAGATGCACGTCGAGGTCGCGCTCGAGCGCGCGAAGCGCAGGTTCGGCGTCGACATCGAGCTCCACCCTCCGCGCGTCCCGTATCGCGAGACGATCCGCCGCGAGGCGCGCGCCCATGGCCGCTACAAGAAGCAGACCGGGGGCCGCGGCCAGTTCGGCGACTGCCACATCGTCGTGACGCCGACGCCGGAGGTCGAGTACGAGTTCGTCGACAAGATCGTCGGCGGCGTGATCCCGCAGGGGTTCCGCCCCGCGGTGGACAAGGGGATCCAGGAGGCGATGCACCACGGCGAGCTCGCCGGCGCGCCCGTGCAGGGCGTCCGCGTCGAGCTCGTCGACGGCTCGTATCACACGGTTGACTCGTCGGAGATGGCGTTCAAGATCGCCGGCTCGATGGCCTGGAAGGATGCGTACCTGGCGGCGGACCCGATCCTCCTCGAGCCGATCATGGAGCTCGAGGTGAGCGTTCCGGACGACGCCGTCGGCGCCGTGAACGGCGACCTCAACTCGCGACGCGGCCGGCTGCAGGGCATGGAGCCGCTGGGCGGGATGACCAGCATCAAGGCCGAGGTGCCGATGGCCGAGCTCCTCACCTACGCGCAGTCCCTGACGTCGATGACGGGCGGTCGGGGTGACTACTCGATGCACTTCCTCCGCTACGAGGAAGTGCCCTCGCACGTCGCGCAGAAGATCATCGAGGAGACGCGGCGCGAGCGGGAGGCCGCGAAGGCGTAGCCGTCCACAGGGTTGTGGACAGTGTGGACAACGATTGAACCGCTGGTAGGGTCCGCTCGATGCGCGTGACGAAGGCAAGCGTGCGCCGCCAGTGCGCGGTGTGCGAGCGGACGTTGCTGCAGGGGGAGGTCGCGCTTCGCTTCTCCCCCGACGGGGTCGAGTTCGTCGACGTCTGCCCGCTGTGCTCCGACCTCGCGCTGGACTACGGCTGGGTGCGTGAGGGAGGTCCGGTGTCGCCGGCACTCTCGCCTCGCACGCGGAAGAAGCGCACACGCTGGTCGCAGTTCCTCGGCGTCTCGACGGCCGAGCACCAGCCCGTCGTGCCGGAGCCGGTCCTACGCCGCCTCACGGACTCCGAGGCCGCACTCGTCGAGGCTGCCGACCTCTTCAACGCGAGCCTGTTCCGGCGCACGATCGAGGGGGTCGCGCGCGCTCTGGGCGCGCCGCTCGTCTCGATCGTCCCGCTCTCCGGGGTCAACAGCGAGCTCGTGCTCACCTTCGCCTGGGAGATCACGTGGTACCAGTACCGGGTCCTCCCCGAGGCGGGACAGCCGATCCGCCTCGCCGACCGCGGGGCCGACATCTCGGAGATCGAGGCCGCGTTCACGGAGTGGAACGCTGCGCTCGGCGACGACGGCCGTGTCGTGCCGAGCGTCGCTCGCTAGACGAGCGTGCCGAGAGCGGCTGAGGCCGCGTCGGGATCGAAGTCGAAGGGGCCAGGGCCGCCTGCGTGCACAATCCGGCCGTCGGCGTCCACCACGTAGATGCGCTCGGGCCATGCCGCGAACGCGTTGCTGACCGCATCGTCCATCGCGTCGACGAGCACGGGCATCGTCAGTCCAAGCCGCTCGACTCCGGCATGCGCCGCCGCGAAGCGATCCTCGATCGTGACGTGGTTCGCGATCAGGACGCCCTCCTCGACGTTCGAGTCCATCTGCCAGCCGTCCGTCGCATGCGCCTCGGCGATGTAGACGAATACCAAGTCGGCCCGCTCGCGGTACGTCAGGTACATCGATTCGACGTCGCCCGACCGACGACGAAACGGCGGTCAGGTGAAGCTGCCGAAGACGAGGACGAGGGGGCGGCCGTCGAGCAGGGAGCGAAGCGGCGTGCTCTCCGCAGTGTCGAGGCGCAGCAGGTCGAGCTCGGGCAATGGATCGCCGACATGCAGCGTGTCCGGTCGGCGAAATCGCGACACGGTCGCGACCACCGTCTCGCGCTCCTCCCCGGAGAGCGACTCCGCGTACTCGCGGTCTCGCGGATCGACGTACGTCTCGGCCATGGCTGCGGATTGTGCCGATAGGCTGGATCGCATGGCGACGACAACACGCACACAGCAGAACTTCATCGGCGGCGAGTGGGTGGACGCCGCCTCGGGCGAGACGTTCGAGTCGACGAGCCCGGCCGACGGGGAGCTGATCGGGGTCTTCCCGCGCTCCGGTGCGGAGGACGTCGACCGCGCGGTCGCAGCGGCGAAGAAGGCGTTCGAGGACTGGCGTCTCGTGCCCGCGCCGAGGCGCGGCGAGATCCTCTTCCGCTTCGCGCAGCTCGTGGCCGACCGCAAGGCCGAGCTGACCGACCTCATGACCCACGAGATGGGGAAGGTGAAGGCGGAGGCCGGCGGCGACGTCCAGGAAGCGATCGACATGACGTACTACATGGCCGGCGAGGGCAGGCGCCTGTTCGGTCAGACGACGCCTTCCGAGCTCCAGAACAAGTTCCAGATGTCCGTGCGGATGCCGATCGGCGTCATCGGGGTCATCACACCCTGGAACTTCCCGATCGCGATTCCCTCCTGGAAGATCGCGCCGGCCCTCGTCGCCGGCAACACGGTCGTCTTCAAGCCCGCGACGGACACCCCGATGCTCGGCCAGCGCTTCACCGAGCTCCTGCTCGAGGCGGGCGTTCCCGCGGGTGTCGTGAACATCGTCCACGGTGGTGGCGGCACGGTAGGCGAGCGGCTCGTACGGCATC
Organism: Gaiellaceae bacterium; assembly: GCA_036274755.1. Classification (GTDB taxonomy): domain Bacteria; phylum Actinomycetota; class Thermoleophilia; order Gaiellales; family Gaiellaceae; genus GMQP-bins7. The sequence continues at coordinate 26,706 of DASUFC010000079.1, read as the reverse complement.
CCGACGTGCGCGTGATCTCGCTCACCGGCTCGCGCGAGACCGGCGTCAAGGTGCTCGAGGCCGCAGCGGACGGACTCAAGCACGTGCACCTCGAGCTCGGCGGCAAGAACGCGATCATCGTGATGGACGACGCCGACCTCGATCTCGCCGTCGACGGCATCGTCTGGTCGGCATTCGGCACCTCAGGACAGCGTTGCACCGCGACGAGCCGCGTGATCGTCCACGAGAGCCTGTACGGCGAGCTGTCGTCGCGTCTCGTCGAGCGGGCGGAAGCACTGCGTCTCGGCCCCGGCTGGGAGGACGACACGGATGTCGGCCCGGTCATCAACGCCGCGGCGCTCGAGAAGATCCACTCGTACACGCAGGTCGGCACGGACGACGGCGCGACGCTCCTCACCGGTGGAGAGATCGCCGACGACGGTGATCTCGGGAAGGGCTTCTACTACCGCCCGACGATCTTCGGCGACGTCCAGGCCGACATGCGCATCGCGCAGGAGGAGATCTTCGGCCCGACGCTGTCGCTCATCCGCTTCCGCGACGAGGCGGAGGCCTTCCGCATCTCGAACGGCATCCGCTACGGGCTCTCCTCGTCGATCTTCACGCGCGACGTGAACCGTGCGTTCCGCGCGATGCGGGACCTCGAGGCCGGGATCACGTACATCAACGCAGGGACCATCGGCGCCGAGGTGCACCTCCCGTTCGGCGGAACGAAGGAGACGGGCAACGGGCATCGCGAGGCCGGCCAGGCGGCGCTCGACGTCTTCACGGAGTGGAAGTCCGTGTACGTGGACTACTCCGGCACGCTCCAGCGCGCGCAGATCGACAACCAGTAGGGGCACGCTTGGCTCATCCGCTTCGGCCGCCTCGCCCTCCCTCGGTCAAGCTCGTCTGGTTCGTGCCCGAGGAGGCGCTCGACGCGACGCGAGAGGCCGTGTTCGAGGCCGGCGGCGGCCGCATCGGCGACTACACGCGGTGCTCGTGGTATACGGCCGGCACCGGGACGTTCTTCGGCGGGTTCGGGACCGAGCCGGCAATCGGTGAGAGTGGGAGAGAGGAGCGTGTCGCCGAGTACCGCGTCGAGACGGTCGTCCCGGAGGGGCGCATCCGCGACGTCGTGGTGGCCCTTGCGCTCGCTCATCCGTACGAGGAGCCGGCATACGAGGTCTATCCGCTGCTCGACCAGTGAAGGCGAAGCTCTACACCGACGGCGGATCGCGCGGCAACCCGGGGCCGGCAGCCTACGCGTTCGTGCTCGAGTCGGCCGACGGCACCGTGCTCGACGCCCGCGGCGAGTCGATCGGCGTCGCGACGAACAACGTGGCGGAGTACGCGGCGCTCGTCGCAGGCCTGGAGCGCGCCGCCGAGGTGGGAGTCGACGAGCTCGAGGTCGTCTCCGACTCGGAGCTCATGGTCAAGCAGATGCGCGGCGAGTACAAGGTCAAGAACCGCGCGTTGCAGGATCTCTTCCTCGACGCCTCGCGCCTCGCGCGAAAGGTCGGGCGCGTCACCTACACGGCCGTGCGCCGCGAGCACAACGAGCTCGCGGACAGCCTCGTGAACGAGGCGCTCGACCGGTCCGGCGCCTGACCGCGGCTATACTCAGCCCCCTCGCGGATGTAGCTCAGTTGGTAGAGCGTCTGCTTGCCATGCAGAAGGTCGACGGTTCGAGCCCGTTCATCCGCTTCACAGAAAGACCCGCAAAGCGGATTGTTTCTTTGGCCGTTCAGGAGGTCGGCGGCTCCCAAGGACTGTCGTAAGGCGCTGGTTGGCGTTCCGGCGTACGCCGAGCCTGGGCGCGTAGGGACTGCCGAGAAGTTGACCCTCGAGCGAGGGATACCCAAAAGGGGGGTGTCGGCCTAACGTCAGACCCGTGGGTACCGTCTCCGTCGTCGTTCTCGACTCTCGTATCGCCCATGGTGATCAGGGGACGTGGGCGTTTGCCGACGGCGAGGATGCGAAGGCAGTTGCCGGGTTCCTGAACGCCCGAGTTGGCAGAGGCGAAGAGATCGCCTGGGTCGCGAACGTACCAATAGCCGGGGGGCTGACCGAGAAGGCGCTGCGGTATCTGGATTGCTTGGCGGAACTGGCTGACGAAGCGCAGGGAGAGGACGAGGAAGCCGTGTAGTGGATTGCGTCCGCCGTGGGGGTCGCGGTGGTCGGCGGCCTGATCGGCCGCACCGAAACCATCGAGTCGAGGAAGGGAACGCCGTGCAGAGAGGGTGGAAGACGCGTCACGAGGTCGAGGAGGGTGCGTGCACTGAATGCCAGGGGTCGACGTACGTGCCCGCGTACCTGGACCACGAGCGAATGGTGAAGGAGTGTCCGACCTGCGAGGGGTCAGGCAAGGACGCGAAGAAGAAGGCCGCGTAGCTTCCCGGCCGGAAAGAGAACGGCCCGCTGGGACGGGCCGTTAGCAACCGCTGGGGAGGCTTGGACGAAGCCCCTCCCGCTGGGATTCCGTCGCAGACGAACGGGACTTCGAGCCGCTCGGCGGGTCAGACGATGCGTGTTGCGGCTTTCTCGTCTCGCAGCTGCTCACGCGGGCATGATCAGCGCCTCGTCGTGCGCCACCGCTCACGATCCTCGGTTTGGCTGCCTTGCGGGATCCACCCGCGTGTCTCGATCAGGCGGTCTCGGTCGAGGGTGCCGCATGCGGCGCGGGCGTGCGGAGCAGGGTGAGGGCTGCGACGGCCCCGATCACGAGGATCACGGCACCGGTGAGGAGGACGTCGTCGAGACCGGTGACGAAGGCGGATCTTGCCGGCTCGACGAGTTCGGGGTGGCTCGCAACGGCGCGCAGCCCGGACGAGCTGATCGCGGCGCCGACCGCATCCGATGCAGGGCTCGAGCCCACCGCGAGGGAGAACGCGTTCTCGATGCGGTTCTCGAGCAGCGCCCCCAACGCGGCAACGCCGATCGCGACCCCGGCGAGGCGGAACGTGTTGTTGATCCCCGACGCCATCCCCGTCCGTGCCGGATCGACGACACGGAGAGCGCCTGCCGCGAGCGAGGGGTTCGCAATGCCGATGCCGATCCCGCCGATGACGAAGCCAGGCAGCAGCGCGGTCCAGCCGGAATCCGCGGAGACCCCGTGCATCAGGAGGAGGCCTGCCGCGACGAGCGCGAGCCCGGATCCGATCATCACCCGGAGCGGCACGCGCGGAGCGATTCCGCGCGTCAGAAGCGGCACCACGAAGACGAAGACCGTCATCGGCAGGAAGCGGAGCCCGGTCGCGAGCGGTGAGTATCCGAGGACGTCCTGCAGGTAGATCGAGAGGTACGGGAACATCGCGAACATCCCGGCCGCGATGCAGAACGTCGCGACGGAGACACCGACGAACGCGCGCTGGCGAAAGAGCGTCACGTCGAGCATCGGCCGCTCCTGTCTGAGCTCCAGCGCGACGAAGAGGCCGAGGAGGAACACGCCCCCGACGAGCGCGGCGACGATCGTGACGCTCGTCCAGCCGAGTGCGTTTCCGCGCAGGATCCCGAAGACGACCAGGAAGAGCGCCGCCGAGAAGGTGATGAGGCCACGGACGTCCGTGCGGGTCGCGCCGGCGTCGCGCGACTCGGCGATCTGCGTGAGGGCGATCCCGAGTGCGAAGACCCCCACCGGGACGTTCACGAAGAAGATCCAGCGCCAGCCGAGCCCGTCGGTGAGAAGACCGCCGACGAGCGGCCCGCTCGCGACCGCCGCGCCGATGGTGGCCCCCCAGACGGCGAGCGCACCGAATCGCTCCGCGCCCCGATACTCGTGTCCGATCAGCGCGAGCGCCGTCGCGAACAGCGCGGCGCCGCCGATCCCTTGTAGGGCACGCGCGACGTCGAGCGCGACGATGCTCCACGCCAGGCCACAGAGGAGGGAGGAGGCGGTGAACAGGACGACGCCCGTGAGGAAGACGAGCCGGCGGCCATAGCGGTCTGCGAGCGCGCCTGCGGTGAGGATCAGAGCCGCGAGCGTGAGCGCATAGGCGTCCACGACCCACTGCAGACCGGTGAGGCTCGCGTCGAAGCGCGCCTGCATGTTCGGGAGCGCGACGACGACGACCGTGATGTCGAGGAGCAGCATGAAGGTCGTCAGGCACACCGCGACGAGCGTCCACTTCCGCGTGCTCGCCGTGCTCCTCACGTGGGAGGACGCTACAGAACCGGTTCGAGGCTACGCGCAGTCAGCGAGTCGGGGAGGCGAACCCACCGAGGATCCGCTCGATCACCGCGCGCAGCTCGTCGGGCGCGCGCGTCGTATCGAGAAGCGGGCTCGCGCTTGCGTCGCTGACGAGACGCCTGCACGCCATGGCGCTGGCCGGGTCGAGCTCACGCTCCGGATCCTCGAGCGCGCACGCGAGGCGATCGAGGTCATCGGCCACTTCGGCGAGACGCGCACTGGTGGGCTCGCGCATCCACGCCCGGAGCTGTGCGGCGTGGAGGAGGCGACGGTCCATCTGCGCCTCGCGCGCCGCGTACGCGCGAACCTCGGGGATGCCGTAGGCGTCGCGGTCGTCGGCGAGCCGGTCGACGAGGTCCCAGTGGCGCCACAGGGCCCGGACGCCGAGCGCCCCGACCGCGAGGCCGCCGGCGAAGAGGGGAACCACGAGCGGCTCGTAGAGCGTGGTGGCGATCAGGGACGCTGCGAGCGCAACCGCAGCGACGGCGATCTGCTGCTGCTCCTCCCGATGAAGTCGCAGGAGCCGGCTCCGAGCGTCGTCGACAGCGCGTGCGTACATGGAGACAGCATCGGCAGCGAGGTCGCGAGGCGACATCGGTGCGTACCCGTATTTCGGGTGCGGGATCGTCGCGACGTGCCCGTCAGGAGAAGCCGATGACTGCATCGCCGATCAGCTTCGCGCCGATGACGGCGAACAGGATCGTCAGCAGGACGGCGTTGTTGCGCGTCATCCAGTCACGAAGCCCGTCGAGGACGCCCTGCGAGGCGTCTCCGCCGACGAGTGACACGACGAGCGGAGTCGCGACTCCGACCGACGCGACCACGACGAACGCGAGCAGCGTCACGACCTGCTCGTCGGCAGCGATGCCGAATCCTGCGATCTCGACAGCGGCGGCCACGGTCAGCGCGAGGTTCTTGGGGTTCAGGGCGGAGAGCGCGAAACCGGCCATGCCGGCTCTTGCGATCGTGAAGCCGTCGATCGCGCGCATCCAGCCAGGCGTCCGTGCCTCGTCTCTCGTGCGAGGTCGCGCGCGCCACTTCTTAGCGGCAGCGGCAATGAGCGCGACGCCGAGCGCCAGCAGGAGGACGCTCACCCAGGTCGCGGGCTCGTCGTCCTCCGGGGCGTCTGCGCCGTCCGCGACGACCAGCACCACGCTGCCGACGGCCGCCAGGCCCACCAGCCACGCGAGGGCGAAGGCGGCGCACTTCGTGCGTCCGCGATCGGATCCCACGAGCAGCACGGACGCGATGATCGGAATCGGGAAGATCGCGATTGCGATGGCCAGAGGCAGGACGGTTCCGAAGGCCTTCATCGGCCGGCGCTCACAGGTAGCGGTTCTGCTGGAGCCAGCGGAGCGCGAAGAACCCCCACAGCGGCGGCAGGTAGTACGTCGAGATGCGATACAGGAGCACGGCGGCCACGGCTGCCTCGGGGCTCATGCCCGCGGAGGTCAACCCGACTGTCAGCCCGAACTCGGCGACGCCGACGTTCCCCGGGATCGGAACGAGCGTCCCGATGAGCGCGACGCCCACGTTGATCAGGAGAAGCTCCGCGAGCGAGATGTCGTACCCGAATCCCTGGGCGAAGAGCCCGAGCGCGACGGCGAAGAGAACCTCGGTCGCGAGGCTGCCGAGGGCGAGCAGCGCGAGCTTGTGAGATGTCCGCAGGGCGGCGAGCGTGTCGCGGACGTCGGGCCACCACTGGCGAACGCGATCGCTGATCGCGCGTCGGATGCTCCGTATCGCCACGAGCGCGACGATCGCGATCCCTGCGATTCCCGCGACGATCCAGAGGAGGGTCTCCGAGCCCCCGGACGGGAACGGAAGATCGAGCTCGACCGACGACTCGGAGAAGAGGAGCAGCGCCCCGAGGAGGATCGCCTGCACGACCGTGCTCGCGAAGGAGTCGATCGCGCCGGACGCGACGGCCGTCGGCGCCGACAGGCCCTGGCGCTGGAAGAAGCGGATGTTGACCGCCATCCGCGCGAGGTTCGAGGGCAGCGCGACGTTCATGTACCCGGTGGCGAGCTGCATGCCGTACACGGGGCCGAACGGCAGCTGCGACGGCACCGAGCCCATCGTCGCGAGCGCTTGGGTCACACGCGGGAGCTGGGCGACGACGAAGGCCGCGACGAGCCACTCCCAGGACGCGTCGGAGACGGAGTCCCACACCTCGTGCCACTCGACGCCCTCGGCGGCGTCGACGATCGTGTAGGCGGCGAGCGCCAGGAGCGCGAGCTGCGCGATCTGCCACGGCGCGATGCGCCGGAGCTTCACGAGGTCAGGCGGGTCGACTCCGGCGGCGTCCGCCGCTCGTCGGCGGAGGTCGTCGACGTCGAGGTCGGCGGACTTGACCGCCCGGCGGAGCGCCGGGCGCAGAGCTGCGGTCTGCAGATAGGGCAGCAACGCCGCCAGCCCCCGGGCGCCGAGCGCGCCGACTGCGGCGGCGATCGCCGGTGCCTCGCCTGCCAGGGTCGCCGTCAGGACCAGGAGCTGAGCCCGGTCGGTGACGAGCTGCTCCTCGCTCGGTGCGACCGTGGCGCCACCGAAGTCGACGAAGCCGACCGCGCCGTCGACGAGCACGACCGAGTCGCCGTCGAGTTGCTGGTGTGCGATCTTCGCCGCGTCGAGCCTCGCGAGCGCGCTCCACACCTCACCGAGCAGCGATGGGTCGAGGCGGTCCGGCTCGACCTCGTCGATGGAGATGGCAGCGCCGCGCAGGACGAGGACGGCGTCGTCGCTCGCGCTGCTCGCCGCCGTCACGACGTCGCGCGTCGGAATGCCGGCGTCGCGGGCCAGCAGCGTGACGAGCGCTTCGTGCTCGGCTGCGTGCTGCCGGCTCGACCCGACGGCCGGCCCGGCGCTGCGATACATCGCTCGCCGCCAGATCCGGGCGACCAGCTGATTGTCGGCCGCGTCCCGCCCGAAGACCTTGATCAGCAGCGGACGACCGTGCGTATCGACGGCCCGCACCCGCTCGACGCCGGCGACTTGGCGCTCCTCCGGCTCGAGCCCCTCGGCGTGTACCCCGAGCTGGGCGAGCGCGGCTTCGATATCCGCGATCCCCGGGCGCCCCGCCGAGGTTCCGAGGACGAGGTTCACCGTCGCCGCGGCGACGACCCCGATCAGGAGCGCGGAGACGACACCGGCAGGCGTGGCCGTTCCGACCGCTGCCGCACCGACCAGCCCGAGCAGGATGATCCACCGGCCCAGCGACCGCAGCGGCCGCACGAGGTGCGGCGAGATCGTGAGCGCGACCGCGACGGCAGCCGTCGCGCGCACATCGGGGAACTCCGGAGCATGCTTCGTGCCGAAGATCCCGTCGTACACGCTCGGCCACTCGCCGACGGTTGCGCGTGTCGCCGCCAGCCCGACGAGGACTGCGATGAGGAGCGCGAGGGCGGCCTGGCCGACCGCGAGCAGCCGCCGCCAGCCGAGGGCGAGCAGCACGAGCGCGACCGCCCACAGCCAGAGGACGTCGGACGTGAACTCCCAGACGGGATCGATCCAGCCGGGGATCGCGTCGAGGAAGCGCACGAGCGCGAGCTCGAACGACGACGGCGGATAGACCGCGATTGCGACGAGCAGCCCGGCGACGGCAGGGACGAGGGCGACGACGTCGGTGGCGCGCCGTGTGCGCGCCTGGCCGGGGGGCGCGGCGAAAGGCCTCAGCCCGCTCCGCAGCACCTCGGCGGCGGCGTCGACCCCGCGCTCCGGCATGCTCGGCTCACGTGCCGCCACTGGCCACCTCCGGCGCGAAGAGATCGAGCCCGACTGCGCTCGGGAGGCCGGTCAGGACGTCGGCGGGCGCCTGGTCCATCAGAACGACCAGATCACCGGGACGAGGAACACGGCGACGACGCCGAAGAGCGCGAGCATGGGCAGGCCGAGCTTCCAGTAGTCGCCGAAGCGATAACCGCCGGGCTCCATGACCATCAGGTTCGCGGGCGTCGCCACCGGCGTCAGGAACGCGGCCCCTGCCGCGACGCACACGGCCATGAGCACGGGCTTCGCCGAGACGTCCAACTCGGATGCGGCGCTGATCGCAATCGGGATGACGATGAGTGCGGTCGCCATGTTCGAGATGAGCTGGCCGAGGACGAAGACGAGCAGGACGAGCCCGAGGACGAGGGCGCGTGGGCCGTGGTCGCCGACGATGTCGACGAGGCCGTCCGCGAGCTGCGCGGCCGCCCCCGACTGCGTCATCGCGGTCGACAGCGGAAGCATTCCTGCGACGAGGATCACGGTCGTCCACTGGATCCCGCGGTATGCCTGCTCGATCGTCAGGACGCGGGCGAGGACGAGCACCGACGCGGCCAGCAGGCCGGCGACCGCGGGAGGCACGAGGCCGAGCGCGAGCACGGCGACCATCGCGGCCACGACGACGATTGTCCGGCGGGCCGGGACCCCGAGTGGCGCGGCCTGACGCCGCACCTGGTCGGGCTGGTCGACGACGAGGACCTCCGGGTCGTCGAGGTGATGGTCGAGCGCCGTCCAGGTGCCTTGCAGGAGGAGGGTGTCCCCGGCCTCGAGGATCGACTCGCCGACCAGGTCCTCCTCGCGACGCTGCACGGCGAGAACGACGAGGTCGCCGCTGTCCGTGACCATTCCCGGAAACGCGGTCTGGCCCACGAGCTCCGACCGCGGCGGGATGACGACCTCCGCGACGCCGGTCCGGCGCGTGAGGAGGCCGGCTGGATCGACGTCGAGCCCGTACTGGTCGACGAGCGTGCGCGCATGCTCGGAGAAGTCGCGCCTGAGTGCTCGGGGGCTCCGTTCGGGGACGAGCCGCTCGCCGAGCGCCACGGTGATTCCGATCGAGCCGACGAGCAGGGGAATGCCGACGAGCGCGAACTCGAAGAAGCCGAACGACCCGACTCCGGCGTTGTCGGCCGCCTCCGAGACGACGACGTTCACCGGGGAGGCTGTGAGCACGAGCAAGCCGCCTGCATGCGCTGCGAAGGCGAGTGGCAGCAGGAGCTGTGAGGGCGAGCGGCGCGTGCGGACGGCCATGACGACCACGACCGGAAGCAACGCAGCGACCGAGCCGTTCGGCGTGATCAGCGCGGTGAGCGCGGCGCACGCGAGCATCGTCAGGACGAGCGCCCGCCTCCGGCTGTCTCCCGAGGAGTCGACGAGCTGCTGCCCGAGCCAGCCGGTCACGCCCGAAGCATCGAGCGCCTCGCTCACCACGAAGAGCGACGCGATGAAGAGGACGCTCGGATCGCCGAATCCTGCGAGCGCCTGGTCGAGAGTCAGGACGCCGGTCGCCCACAGCGACAGCGCCACTCCGAGCGCGACGATCGCGACCGGGATCTTGTCCCAGATGAAGACGGCGACGACCGCGCCGACAACCAGGAACGTGATCGTCTCGTCGCTCATGCGAATGGGGGGCCGAGCACGTCGGGTGCTCGGCCCAGGCTCGGACTACTCCAGCGCTGCCGCGATGCCGAGCATCACGAGGCAGGCGACCGCAAGGATCCCCATGAGTGGAAGCATGAAGCGGATCCACTTGTCGTAGCGCACGCCGGCGAGTGCGATACCCGCCATCACGACGGCGCTCGTCGGCGTGATGAAGCGTGCGATTCCCGCTCCCCAACTCCAGGCCGTGACCACCAGCGGCCGCGAGACGTCCGCGAAGTCGCCGAGCGGCGCGAGGAGCGGCATGGCGAGCGTCGCGTGGCCGGACGACGACGGGATGATGAACGCGATCCCGGTGTTGATGATGAGCACGAGGCTCGTGAAGGTCACCGCCGACGTCCCTCCGACGGCGTTCTCCATCCAGCTCAGGATGGTGTCGATCGTCTGCGTGTTGTTGAGGATCACGGTCACGCCGCGCGCGAGGACGACAGCGACGCCTGCGCCGATGAAGTCGCCGAACCCGCGCATGATGTTCCCGGTGATCTGCTTCTCGCCGTAGCCCGCCACGAGGCCGACGACGATCGAGGCGACGAGGAACAGGGCAATGAGCTCGGGGAACCACCAGCCCAGGTTCCACCACGGATCGTGCGGGATCGGCTCGTGCGAGATCGGGTCGACCTCGACCTTCAGGTCGAAGATCGAGTCCCACGGGATGACCGAGAACACGAGCAGCAGGAACGTGAAGGCCGTGATGACGAGGATGATCTTCTGACGGCCGGAGAGGGTGAGGTCGGCCGACGACTCCTCCTTCTTCACGAGCTCGGCGTCCTCGGGGAGGGACCCGACGAGCGACTTGTCGGGGTTCTTCTGCACCCGCTGCGCGTAGCGCACGACGTACGCGATCGTGAGCGTCGTCAGGATGGCCCAGCCGATCCAGCGGAGCCCCATCCCGTCGCCCAGCCCGACGCCGGCGAACTCGCTCGCGACACCGACCGAGAACGGGTTGACGGTCGACGCCATCGCGCCGACGGTCGCGCTCGCGATGATCATCCCGGCGACGACCATGCGGTCGTACCCGAGGACGAGCACGAGCGGGATGATCAGCGCGTAGAAGCCGAGCGTCTCGTCGGCCCAGCCCATGGTCGTTCCGAGCAGCGAGAAGAGCAGCATCACGGCGACGATGACGAGCCACGGTCGTCCGCGGACGGCGTACGCGAGCTTCCCGATGGCGACGTCGAGCGCTCCGGTGGCGAGGACCATCGTCATGAACGCGCCGATGGCGAGGACGAACGCGAACACGCCGACCGCGCCGAACAGGCTGCCCACCCCGAACGGGCGCACGAAACCGGTCTCCGGGTCCTGGAGGCCGTACAGGCCGTTCACCGGCGCGAGGAAGAAGTCACTGACGCGCTCGTCGAACCCCTGCGGCGAGTCGACCCGGGTGTACGAGCCGGGCGTCGGAACCCCGCTCTCGTCGTGCTGGTACTGGCCCGACGGGATGACGAACGCGGCGAGCCAGACGATGAAGGTGACGATGACGAGGACCGTCAACGTCCCCGGGAACTCGAAGCCCTTCTTTCCGGGCTCCTTCGCCTCGGCCTCGGGCTCGCCGATGGCGGCGTGCGCCTCGTCGCTCATCTCGACTCTCCTTTCCAGCGCTCGGCGAGCTCGCTGAAGAAGAGCGCCTCCGCGAGCAGCGCCTTCTCCCATTCGTCGACGAGCACGCGCTCGTTCGGTCCGTGGATGTTCGCGAAGCTGTCGGTCGACCCGAAGACGAACATCGCCGCCTCCGGCACGCCCTCGCTCATCGCCTTGACGAGGGGGATCGCCCCGCCGGTCGCGATCTCGACGGTGCCGCCTCCCCAGGCCTCGCTCATGGCGCTCACCATCGCGTCCCAGGCCGGCCCGCTCGAGCGAGCTCGGAACCCGTCCCCCGTCGCCCCGGGCGTGACCTCGAGCGGCACGCCGAAGGGACGTCGCGCCTCCAGATGGCGGATGACCGCCGCCTGCGCCCCTGCGGCCGGCTGCTCGGGGTGGACGCGTACGTTGAGAACGGCACGTGCGTGAGCCTGGACGGCTGCGGCGGCTCCGTCGACCGGCGGGCAGTCGATCCCGAGGATCGTGATTCCCGGTCCGCTCCAGATCTTCGACCCGATGCCACCGGTCCCGACGATCGGCATGCCCGGCTCGACCTCCGCGAGCGCGCGGAACTCGTCGTCGGTGTAGGACTCGCCGGTCCACTCCTCGCGCCGGAGACCGTCGACCGCGACGTCGCCGTTCTCGTCCCAGAGCGACGCGATTGCGTGGACGAGCGCGCTCAACGCGTCCGGCGCCGCACCGCCGTACTGGCCGGAGTGCTTGTTGCTCGCGAGCGTCCGTGCCTCGACCGTGACGCGCGCGTCGCCCCGCAACGACACCGTGAGCGACGGCTGTCCCGCGCGGATCGAGCCGCCGTCGGCGACGAGGATGGCGTCCGCGCGGAAGAGGTCCGGGTGCTCCGACGGATACCCGTCCTCGAGCGGGCTGCCGACCTCTTCCTGCCCCTCGATCAGGATCTTCACCCCGACCGGTGGCTTCCCGCCCCAGGCGCGCAGCGCGCCCACGTGCACCAGGATGTTCGACTTCGAGTCGGCGGCGCCGCGTCCGTAGATGGCACCGTCACGCTCCGTCGCCTCGAACGGCGGCGATTCCCACAGCGACTCGTCGCCGGCCGGCACGACGTCGTAGTGGCCGTACAGGAGCACGGTCGGGGCACCCGCGGGGCCCGGGATCTCTCCCGTCAGGATCGGCGCCGTTCCCGGCAGCTCGAGGCTCTGGATTCGATCGACCCCCGCGCTGCGGACGAGCCCGACGAGTGCGTCGTACGTCGCCACGAGGTTCGCATGTGTGTGCTCCGGATATCCCCACTCCGAGAGCGATGGGACCGCAACCAGGTCGGCCAGCTCCTGCTTCAGAACAGGCATGAGCCGAGCTATGTCCGAAGGCGTCGGTGGCGGCATGGATCCTCGGGTCGACGGCGGTCGCGCAACCCTACTGGACCCGCCGGGCGCGGACGAACCCCCGCGGCGGGCCCGTTTCGGTCGACCTCGCTTCGGGAATCACCACCTGTAGACCGAAGGGAGGAACCATGGCGGACCGCACTGCGTCGGGTGGTGGCATCGGCATCACGCTCGGGGGCGCGATCGTGATCGCGGGGATCTTGATCGCGATCTTCTGGAGCGTCCTCTGGGGCCTCATCGTCGCGTTGATCGGCCTGCTCGCGTTCGGAGGCTTCGCGAAGGGCCGCTGGTACTAGAGTCCCGTGCATGCTCGAGCCGCTGCTCGACACGCCGGCAGGCGTGCTCGCTTTCAGGGCTGTCGGCAAGCTCGAGGCTGCGGACTACGAGAACGTGTTGACGCCCGCGATCGAATCGGCGGTCGCCGAGCAGGGCAAGATCCGCATCGTCCTCGAGCTTGGTTCCGAATTCGAGGGCTACACGGCGGGTGCGGCCTGGGAGGACCTGAAGCTCTGGACACCGCACCTCACGAAGTGGGAGCGGTGCGCGGTGGTGACGGACCACCGCTGGATCACGGACGCCGTTCGCGTCTTCCGCGTGGTCATGCCGGGCAACGTCAAGGTCTTCCCCACGGGCGAGCGCGACGCGGCGCTCGCGTGGGCCGCGGCGTGATCGCTTCTCGCTGACGCTTCTCACACCGATCCTCCGCGCCAGCCGCGAGAATCCCGCCCGTGAGCGAGGCGCGCCGCGAGCTCGAAGCGTCCGTCCTCCCGAGGGCGTCCTCGATCGACGGACGGGAGTTCGCGTTCCAGTGCTCGCTCGAGGACGTCACGCTCCAGGTGGGTGGATACGTCTCGATCGGAGACGGGACGCTCGGGCAGGTGCACTCGCTCGAGCAGGCGTGGGTGGAGGGTGCCGAGCTCGCTGCTGCCGTCGGCAGCGAGACGGCGCATGCGCCGCACGTCCGGATCGCGCTCGCGCGCGGGAGCGGGGTCGTGCTCGGATCCGCGCATCCGTTCCACGACGTTCCGCTCGAGCGCGCTGCGCCCGAAGCCGTCGCGCGGTGGCTCGAGGGCGCGCGTGCGAGCCGCGCCGAGCTCGACATCGGTGAGCTCGTGCTCGAGCCGGGCGTCCGCTTCCCGCTCGACGCGGGAGGCTTCGACCGCCACACCTTCCTCTGTGGCCAGTCGGGCTCGGGCAAGACGTATGCCCTCGGCACGATGCTCGAGCAGCTCCTCCTCGAGACGAGCCTTCGCATCGTCGTCCTCGATCCGAACTCCGACTTCGTACGGGTCGGTGACGTGCGGGCGGGTGTCGACGACGCGTCTGCGGAGCGCTACGCATCCGCCGTGAGCGGCCTCGTCGTGCGGCGAGGCGGCGGAGGCCCGGACCGGCTGCACGTGCGCTTCACGGACTGCGACGGAGAGGAGCAGGCGGCAGTGCTGCATCTCGACCCCGTGCGCGATCGCGACGAGTACGGCGCGCTCGTCGACCTCGTCGACGGTGGGTTCGAGCGGTCGTCGGTAGGCGCCCGCGGGCTCGCGGCCGGCCTGCTTGCGTCCGAGCGCGACGACCTGCGGACGCTCGGCGCACGTGTGCGAAACCTCGGCGTTCACCGCTGGCAGATCTGGTCCGAAGGGGACGAGGGCGCGCTCCAGGACCTCGTCGCGCCGGGTGGCCCGCGCGCGCTCGTCGTCGATCTCGGATCGCTCGACACGACGGGGGAGAAGGCGATCGCCGCCGAGAGCGTCCTGGCGGCTCTCTGGCGCCGGCGCTCCGAGCGGGAGCCCGTGCTGATCGTGATCGACGAGGCGCACAACGTCTGTCCGCGCGAGCCGGGCGATCCGGTCACCGCGCTCGCGACCGAGCATGCGGCGCGCATCGCGGCCGAAGGCCGGAAGTTCGGCCTCTATCTGCTCGTCTCGACGCAGCGGCCGCATCGCGTGAACGAGCTGGTCGTCTCGCAATGCGACAACCTCGTGCTCATGCGGATGGCCTCAACCGGCGATCTCTCCTACGTCGCCGATGTCCTCTCGGTCGCGCCGCGCGCGCTCCTCGAGCGAGCGACATCCTTTCGCATGGGTGAGTCGCTCGTCGGCGGGAAGATCGCGTCGCACCCGGCCTTCGTCCGCTTCGGGCCGCGCATCTCGGAGGAGGGCGGAGCGGACGTGCCAGCGACGTGGGCGCGCGGCGCGCCCTGAGTCAGAGCAGCGGCGAGATGGCCGCGAAGGCAGCCGCGCGGAGGCGCTCGCGCCGGTCCGTCAGAACGCTCCCCGGAGTGGACACCAGCTCAGCCGGAGCCGAGAACCTCTCCTCGAACTGCGCCGCGAGCTCGGTCGAACGCACGAGGACGTCGATCTCGAAGAAACGCTTCAGGCTCCACGCCTCGAGGTTGCAGGTCCCGGCGAGGACGTCGGTGCCGTCACGGACGAACGCCTTCGCGTGCAGCATCGTCGGGTACTCGAGGATGCGCACTCCCGCGTCGAGGAGCTCCGCGTGGTGATGCTGCTGCGCCGCCGCGCAGGCCCAGTTGTTCGCATCCTTCGGGACGAAGAGCCGGACGCGCACGCCACGCCGGGAGGCGTCCCGGATGCGACGGATCATCCCGCGGTCCGTCACGTACGGGTTCACGACGTCGAGTGACTCGCGCGCCGTGTCGAGCAGCTCTGCGATCGCGGTCGTGATCGGCCGGTACTTCCCCGGCGCGTTGTGGAGGACCGTCGCGGGAGTCGAGCCAGGGTCCTCGTGCTCCGGGAAGAGGGCCTCGAACGCGTCTTCGGGGATCGAGCCGCCGAGCCAGCAGAACGTCGCGACGAACACCAGCTGCAGCTGTGAGACGACCGGCCCGGTCAGCCGCAGGAACAGATCGTGGAAGCGGCCGTCCTCGAAGTGGTCTTCGACCCCCGCTCCGCCTACCCACCCGATGCGCCCGTCCACCACGACGAGCTTGCGATGGTCGATGTTCCCGAGCCGATCGAGGTTCCAGCGCGCGGCCGCCCCGGTCGAGACGGGCCGAACCGGCGCCCGCAGCTGGACGGCCCGGACGACGCGGACATCGATGCCGCCGGCGAGCAGCCGGTCGTAGAACGCCTTGCTCTTCCGGTCGGGATCGGATCCCTGGCGGTCGACGACGAGGCGCACCGCCACGCCGTCGGCTGCCTTCGCGAGCAGCGCCTCCGCGAACGCCTCGCCGATGTTTCCGGGCCGAAAGCCGAACTGGTTGACGTGCACCGACGAGGTGGCGCTCCGGATGTCCTCGAGCATGGGCGGGTAGAAGTTGCGCCCCTCGACGTGGACCTCGGCTGTGGTCGTGGTCGTCTCGTCGAAGTGGAGCGCGAGGTCGCGCAGGCGCACGTCCTGGCGAAGCAGCTCCCTCGCGCGGTCACGAAGTCCGTCCACGTCGCCAATCTACGCGCGGCGGCCCGGCGAGCCCGTGCCGGACGGGTCGTCGCCCGGCCCGGTTCTGCGCGCGCGATCCGTTACGCAGCCGCGGGGCGCTGCCGAAGCCGGGTGCGAACCGCGAGCACCGTCGCCGCCGTCAGGCCGACGAGCACGGCGCCGACGAGCGCCGCCCAGGGAGCGTCTAGCCCACGGCCGCCTTCTGTGGGTGCGGATGAAGGGAACCCGATGTCGACGAGCGCCGTCTTGAGTCCCGCCGACGCCGCGTACCAGCCGCCGACCGTCCGCTCCGTTCCGAAGTACGGCTGGCCGCGCTCCATGTACGTGACGGGGACCGGGCTGGCGTACGGGTACACGTCCTGGCGGATCTGATCGAACCGCTCATCAGGCCTCGGCATCTCGTACACGATCGTGTAGCGCGGGCCGAGCGCCCCGTCCGGCTGCGCTCGCTGCATCGGGTTCGGGGTCGTCAGGAACACGGATGGAAAGAACCCGCCTTCCTGCATGATCGTCATCAGCTTCTCGCCGCCGACCTGACCCTCGCCGGCCAACCTGAGCCCATTTCCCAGACCGGGTCCGGTGATCGTCGCCTGGCTCGCGCCCTTCGCGTGCGCGACCGTCGGAACGAGCAGTGTCCCCACTGCGACCGCTGCAAGCAGGAGTTTCCGCATCTTCAGCCCTCCGAGGTTCGACATCGCCTCGGATACACCGCGGGCGCGCGAAGGGTTCCCTCAGTGAAAGCTCGACGCGATCCGGAGCGCCTGCTCCAGGGTCGTCGCCCCCTCGAGTCGCAGCGTGATCCCGTCGCGGAGCCACACGAGCGTATTCGCGGCGAGGCGCTCAGGAGCGTTCGGCAGCGCCAGGACGTGCGGGTCTTCTTCGATCCAGAGCGCGGGCTCCGGGGATCCGTCGACCGTGACGATCCGCGCGTTCGTCGTCGTGCCGACGATCTTCTTCACCGTGTTCGGGCCCAGCGCAGGACTCGCGATCTGCGTCACGAGAAGCCGGACGTCGGTCGGCGTCCCGTAGAGCAGCGTGACGACGCCGGCGCTCGCGTGCACCTCGTCCGGCGTTCCGACGAGATCGGATCGAAGCAGTGGGAACGGGGCGTCATCTTCCGAGATCGTCGGTCCTAGGGCAACGGGGGCGTCCGGCCGCACGGCAGGAAGCCGGTCGACGTAGTGGATCCGAACCGATCCGACTCCGAAGACGCGGAGGATCGCCGACCGCGCCTGCGGGATCGCCAGTCCCGCGGCAGCGGCGACGGCGAGGACGGCAGCCACCAGCGCAACGCGCCGCGGCCAGGGCGAGGCGGGGCTGGTATCGGAGAGTCGCGAAGCGACCGCCGACGCGATGTCCGGCGTCGCCGGGAACTCGACGGACGAGCGGAGCGCCCTGAGCTCGTGCTCCAGCTCACGCATCGTCCGGAGCCTCCTCCCGCAGCTTCGCGAGCGCACGTGAGAGCCGCGACTTCGCGGTGCCTCGCCGCACGCCGAGGACGGCCGCGGTCTCGGCCTCGTCGAGCTCGAGGAAGAAGCGGCACTCGACGACGAGACGCTGGTCGTCCGGGAGTCGGGCGAGCGCTTCGAGTAGCTGTCGGCGGCGCTCGGCGTCGAGCGCCGCCGCCTCGGGGGACGGGGCCGCGTCCCCCGGGCGACTCTCGGTCGTCGCCCGCAGCGCGAGCGCCTGTCGGCGGATGCCCGCGCGACGGCGGTTTCGCGCCTCGTTGGCGACGATGGTCAGGAGCCACGGCCGAAAGGGTCGCTCGCGTCGGAAGCGGCCGAGGGCGCGAAAGGCCTTCAGGAACGCGTCGGCAGCGACCTCCTCGGCGTCTTCGGCCGACGCGGTGACGAGATAGGCGGTTCTGAATGCGATCGCCTGATGCATGCGCACGAGCTCCTCGTATGCGGCCGCGTCGCCGCGCTGTGCCCGCGCGACGAGCTCGGGCTCCTCGAGTGGCCGGCCCACCACCGTCCGTTCATACACCGCAACGGGTGCTCAGGTTCCCGGTTCAGCAACGAGCTCGAGCGTCTCGTAGCCGGGAATCGGCACCTTCACGGCGCGAAGAGCGCGGCGCAGGCGCGGCCTGCGGCGTAGCCCGCCGCCGACGCGGAAGAGGACCGGATCGAGCAACGGGAACCACATCCGGCTGCGCTCGAGCCGGACGATGCGGAGCCCCGCTCGTTCCACGAGCGCTCTGAACGCGGCGAGGTCCGTGTACTCGCGCAAATGGGACGTGTCGAGAACGGACTCGCCGTCGCGCTTGCGGAAGTACCACGCCCAACGCCGCTTGAACACCGTCGTCACGTAGGCGTGGCCGCCTGGGCGAAGCAGGCGCCGGATCTCGCTCAGGTACGCGTGCTCGTCGGGGACGTGCTCCATGACCATCGTCGAGATCACCGCGTCGAGCGCGCCGTCGGGAATCTCCGGCACGGAGTCCGCAGAGCCGACCACGGTCCGGATCCACGGGAAGCGCTCCGAGACATGCGTGAGCCGGTCTGGCTCCAGGTCGACGGCGAACACCGGTTGTGACGGCGCGATGCGCCCGTCGCGCTCGAGCGCCGGGAACAGCGGGCCGTCTCCACAGCCGAGATCGGCGAGCGCCAGCGGCCCGGCAGGCAGCGAGGTCGCGAGAAGCGGCGGAAGCCGCTCGACGTCGAAGTGGATCGCGGTCTCGGTGTACCGCTCGCTCACGTGGCGAGGTTACGCGCCGCCGGGCCGGCAGTCGCCGGTCTCGCCCTCACAGCAGCCGATCTTGAACCGACACCGCGGGCACTGGAACGTGCCGTGCCGCCACTCCATGTGCGCGCCGCAGCGCAGGCAGATCTCGACGGTCTCCTGCGATGCGTGACCCGCCATCCGTCAAAGGTAGGCCGTGGGGAGGACGGCTACGATTCGCCCGCTCCGGCGCCGTGGCCGAGTGGTTAGGCAGAGGCCTGCAAAGCCTCGTACAGCGGTTCGAGTCCGCTCGGCGCCTTGAAACCTCTCGCGTAGACGATCCACAGAACGCGTCTCCACCGTGGTACAGGAGCACGATTGCGATCCTCGGATCCGCTGCGCCTCTTGAGACTGGTCGGTCGGCACTACCGCGTGGCAGCGGGATAGAGCTCTCGACTGGCCTGTCGACTGGCCGTTCGTGCCGCCGAGGTGGGATCGAAACGAGCGTCCCTCGGGCGTCGCGGCCGACCGCCGTGCCGCGTACGGG
This sequence comes from Gaiellaceae bacterium, assembly GCA_036274755.1. Lineage (GTDB taxonomy): Bacteria > Actinomycetota > Thermoleophilia > Gaiellales > Gaiellaceae > GMQP-bins7. Next base: position 7,580 of record DASUFC010000079.1, on the reverse strand, counting down.
TTTACGGCTCTCCTCGCCGGGAATCTGTCGATCCCAATTCGACGAAAGGAGCGGGCATGGCGACCAGCACGACGGAGGAGACAGGGGCCGTCACACAGGTGACGGAGAAGGGCGGTGAGCTCGTCTCGGCGGCGCAGGAGCAGGTCGCCGCGAAGACGAGTGAGATCCGCGAAGACGCGGTCTTCCAGATCCGTGAGCAGCTTGCGGAGCGCTCGGACAGAGCGGGGCATCAGGTCCAGGCGGTCGCTCAGGCGCTCCGCTCGGGCGGCCAGCAGCTCCGCACGGAAAGCGAGTCGTCGGCGGCCAATGTCGTCGAGAACCTCGCCAAGCAGGCCGAGCAGCTCGGCGAGTACCTGCGGACGACAGATCCCGACCGCATGCTCGGCGACGTCGAGGACTTCGCTCGCCGCAGGCCCTGGCTGGTGGCCGGCTGCGCGGCGCTCGCAGGGCTCGCTGCGTCACGCCTGCTGAAGGCCTCGAGCGACCGGCGGTACGAGATGAATCAGGGCGGTTTGCAGCCATCCGAAAGAACACCCCTCACCGTCCCCGTGGGCCGATGATCACCGCGAACAACGGGCTTCGTGACCGCTCGACGGCGGAGCTCGTGAAGCGTCTGTCGCAGCAGGCGAGCGCCCTCGTTCGGCAGGAGATCGAGCTCGCCAAGGCGGAGATCCGAGAGAAGGCGGGCGAAGCAAGCGTCGGCATCGGTGCGCTGGCAGCCGCTGCGGTTGCGGCGTTGCTCGCACTCGGCGCCTTCACCGCCTTCCTGATCATGGCTCTGGACGGGGCAATGCCGGCCTGGGCCGCTGCTCTCTGCGTGACGATCGCGTGGGGCCTCGTGGCCGCCGGTCTTGTGCTGTACGGACGGCAACAACTCCAGGAGATGCGTACTGCAGTTCCCGAGAAGACATTCGAAACGCTGAAGGAGGACATCCAATGGCTCAAACACCCGACGAACTGAGAACGGAGATCGAGCGAACCCGTGAGGAGATGGGCGACACTGTCGGGGCACTCGCGTACAAAGCCGACGTCCCGAGCAGGACGAAGGAGTGGATCGGCGAGAAGAAGGACGCCGTCGTCTCGAAGGTGAGCGGCACATCGGACAAGCTCTCCGAGCACGCTCCGAACGGCCGGGAGGTCACGCGGCAGGCGAGCGCGCTCAAGCGAACCGCCGAGCGGAATCCTCTCGGCCTCGCGATCGCCGGAGCCGCTGTCGGCTTCGTCGCCGGCGTTCTCATCCCGTCGACGCGGATCGAAGACGAGCGAATCGGCCCGATGTCGGACGAGGTCAAGTCGACAGCCGTCGAGACGGCGCGTGAGGCGATGGAGCGAGGAAAGGTCGTTGCGCAGGAGGCCGGCGCGGCAGCGATGGATACTGCGAGAGAGGCAGGCCAGGAACAGACCGAGGAGCTGTCGGCGAGCCTGCAAAGCCACGCACGGGAGACCTTCTCCACCGAGAAGCGACCCGTTTAGAGCGGCGAGCTCGCGCTACGGCCCAGGGGTGGCGAGCGTGGTCTTCCGCTCCCACGATCGTGTCCATGCGGATGCGAAGGCGACCTGGAGCAGCAGGTCGCCGAGGTAGATCCGCGAGTAGTCACGTGCCGCGTGCAGGTCGGCGATCCCGAAGACGAGCCCGCTGGCGATTGCCAGCGCGCTCGTCTCGGAACGCTTCCGGCCATGCACTGCGGCCAGCAGAATCGAGCCGCCGGCCGCGGCAGCCAGCCCGCCGACGGTTCGAACGAGCCAGAAGTCCTGCTTGCGTCCTGTCACCCGCTCGAAGCTGCGGCGGTCGACGCTAGGCCAGACCCCGCTGGCCAAGAGGTAGGCGGCCTGAGCCGCAGCCAGCGCCCGCGGGCTCGGGAGGGAGGGTCGCCGCCGGTGCACGCCCCGGGCTTACCCGCTCGGAAGTGTTTATGAAACGGTCGCCGCTGGTCACACTCCGGCATGCAGCGGCGCCCGACGAACGTCTGAGCATGGAGCCGATCAGCCCGCCGACGATCACGAAGTACCTGCCCGGGTACCTACCTGCCTACCTCTCGAACGGCGTCGTCGGTCTCAGGGCCGGGCGGATACCACCGCTCGACGGGCTCGCGATCCTCAACGGCTTCGCCGGTGTGGATCCGGCATCCGGCGTCGAGTCTTTCGCGCGTGTCCCCTATCCGTTGGCGGGAGGGGTGGAGATCGACGACCTTCGGCTCTCGGAAGTCGCGCGCGACGTCGTCCTCGAGGGACAGGCCTACGACTTCTCCTGCGGCGAGCTTCACACGCGGTTGCGGTTCGACACCGACCGGACACGCGCCTCCATCGAGACGGTGACCTTCTGCTCCCGGACGCTGCCCTCCCTCGTTCTCCAGGAGATGACCCTTCGCGTCGATCGAGCCTGTGACGCGAGCATGCGCTGTGGCATCGATCACATGGGGGTCCTGGGCATGTTCAAGGACCGCCGCACCGAGCCGCGCACGGGTGGAGACGACGTCTCCGGGTCGCTCCTCTGGGAGAGCTACGGGGCCCTCGCACACGCAGGCGAGGCATACGGAGCGCAGTTCCTCGGCGCAGAGGCGACGGAGGAGAAAGACCAGAGCGACATGGCCGCGCTCTCGTCGACCTTCCGATTCCGCGCCCGCACGGGGCGCACGTATCGCCTGCGACAGATTTCCGCGGTCGTCTCCGAGGAGGTCCACCACCAGCCCGACCTGCAGGCGGTTCGCCTCGTCTACGGCGGAGTCGCACGCGGATTCGATCGGTTACGGGCGGAAAACCGCGCGGCGTGGAGCGAGCTCTGGAGAGGGCGACTGAACCTGGCCGGTGCACCGAGCCGTTGGCAGGCGCTCGCCGATGCGGCGTACTTCTACCTCCACACGTCGGTCCACCCCTCGAGCCCGACGAGCACGTCGATGTTCGGACTCGCGTACTGGCCCGATTACCACTACTACCGCGGGCACATCATGTGGGACATCGATACCTTCACGGTCCCGCCGCTGATCCTGACGCAACCCGAGGCGGCGCGCTCACTTCTCGAGTTCAGGAGCCTGCGGCTCGAAGCGGCCCGCAGGAATGCCTCCATGCACGGGTACCGAGGCGTCCAGTTTCCCTGGGAGAGCAGCCTGCGCCTCGGAGAGGAGTCGGCGCCGGCCGAGGGAGCGGCCTCGACGCACGAGCACCATGTGAGTCCGGACGTCGCATTCGCCTTCAGTCAGTTCCTCCACGCGACACACGACTGGGAGTGGGGCCGCACGAACGCATGGCCGGTGCTGGCCGGTGTCGCCGAGTGGGTGGGAAGCCGCGGTGTCGAGACGAAGCGCGGGTTCGAGATCAAGCACGCCGGCGGAGTCGCCGAGAAGTCGGAGCCGGTCGACAACAACGCCTTCGTGAACGTCGCCGCTCGGACGGCGCTTCTCGAGGCGACCAGATTCGCGGAACCACTGGGCCATCGGGCCGACCCAACCTGGGAGAAGCTCGCCCGATCGATGTTCGTGCCGATCGATCGCAACGGCGTCGTTCGCAACCACGACGCGTACCGCAGGACCGAGGAGAAGGGAGAGACGCCGGAGGCCGCCGCCGCTCTCTTTCCGCAGGCATACGACTGTTCACCGCGCGTCGAGCGCGCGACGTTCGAGTTCTATCTCGAGCTGGCGGACAAGTATGTCGGTGCCCCCATGCTCTCGGCCCTCCTCGGTGTGTATGCGGCCAGGATCGGAGATCGCGAGCGCTCCCTCGAGCTTTTCGAGCGGGGCTACGCAGCCTTCGTCGTCGACCCTTTCTCGGTCACGACCGAGTACGACCGCGAGCGCTTCCCCGAGCAACCCGTCGCAGCGCCTTTCACCGCCAACATCGGGGGCTTCCTGCTGAGTTGCCTGTTCGGCCTTCCCGGCCTTCGACTCGGCGAGGGCGACCCGGCCTCCTGGTGCGGGCGACTGGTGATCCTTCCTGCCGGCTGGGATGCAATCGAGGTGGACCGAATCTGGGCGCGTGGGCGTGAGGCACGACTGATCGCCGAGACGGGCGCCGAGTCGGCGACCATCGCCTGGCGCTGACCGCGCACGTTTGCGGAGGTGCCGGATCGGGCAGACCGGGGAGGATCCCGAACCTGCCTTCGACGCGTTCAAGGAGCTGACGCGCGGAAAGCTCTGCGACTACTCCGGCTTGAGCTACGCGAAGCTGCGCGGCTCACCGGGGATCCAGTGGCCCTGCACGGGCGCGGCCCCCAACGGGACAGCGCGACTGTACGTGGACGGCGTCTTCCACACCCTCCCCGACCAATGCGAGGACTACGGGCACGACCTCCTCACAGGTGCGGCGCGGGAGCGCAAGGACTACGTGGCGCTCGATCCGCGCGGACGGGGTTTTTCCATGCGGCCGATTTCGTGCCGCCCGCGGAGTCGACCAGGGACGAGTTTCCGCTGCAGCTCGTCACAGGACGAACGGTGTACCACTGGCACACGCGAACGAAGACCGGCCGCGTCGAAGAGCTGAACGCGGCTGCACCGGACCTTTGGGTCGAGCTCGCGCCCGTCGATGCCGACAAGCTCGACGTCGGCGAAGGCGATGTCGTGCGCGTGGAATCGCCGCGCGGCGCGGTCGAGGGCAGAGCGCGCCTGACAGGAGGGCGCCCCGGCGTCGTCTTCGTGCCCTTCCACTTCGGGTCGTGGAACGATCCTTCGGATCGGGATCCCAACGAGCGCGCCGCCAACGAGCTCACTCCGGCCGCCTGGGATCCTGTCTCCAAGCAGCCGCTCCTGAAGAGTGGGGCGGTACGCGTGACCCGTGTGGCCGCCTCCGGCGGCGTTCCCGCCCCGGCTCCGAGCACCACCGCCTCCGAGCCGGCTCTCGCGTCGCGCCCGGGAGGACGATCATGAAACTGAACCTCGCGCTGGAGCAGGTTCAGGAAGCCGAGAGGGGTCTCTTCGAGGAGCTCGTGACCATCGCCGAGCGCCATGCCGCCGAAAGCGACGTCTACCACGTGGCGAAAACGCTCGCCGCGCGGTGTGCTCTCCAGCTCGAGCTCCTGCGACCGCACGCAACTCGCTACAACGCCGCCGACGCCTCGATCGAGGAGCCAAGCGATCAGGCGCCCGACGTGCTCGAGCGTGTACGCCGTCTCGCCTCGGAGCTCATCGGCCAACACGAGGTGGCGGGCATGCTCCTGCTCGACGACCTGCGCGGCCTGTACCTGACAGCGCACCGGGCCGAGCTCGCCTGGATCGTGCTGCAGCAAGGCGCCAAGGCCGCCGGCGATGCGGAGCTCCTGGCAGCGACGACGAAGGGATGCGAGGAGGCGGAACGTCGCTGGAAGTGGGTGCGCACGAAGGTGAAGGACGCCTCACCGCAGCTCCTCGTTGCCGGCTAGGCGGACCGCCTCGCGTCCCGAGTCTCGACGCCGCCCGCGACGTCCTGCCCGAGCAGCTCCCGCAGCCTCTCCGCGTTGGCAACCGCGAAGCCTTCCCAGTCGTTGTTGAAATACGCGTAGACGTCGCCCGCGTGTTCGCCGATCCGCTCCGCCCAGTGGTCGAGCTGTCCGGGCGTGTAGTTGCCGTTTCGCCCCTGGCCGACGTGGAATCGCACGTAGGACCAGTCGGTCGTCGGCACCCACGGGCTCGGATCCGCGGGGGCGCGATCGGCGACGACGAGAGCCGCGCCATGTGCGCGAAGCAGCTCGTAGACGTCCTCGACGAACCAACTCTCGTGCCGGAACTCGAAGGCGTGGCGCCCCGCGGGCAGCGACGCGAGCGCCGACTCGAGCCGAGCGTCGTCCCGGTGGAATCCTCTCGGCAGCTGCCACAGCAGTGGCCCGAGCTTCGAGGCCGAGCGCAGCGGCTGGATGCGCTCGTCGAATCGGCGTAGTCCTTCGTCGAGGTCGCGCAGCCTGCGGACATGCGTCAGGTAGCGACTGCCCTTCACCGCGAAACAGAAGTGTGGCGGCGTGCGAGACGCCCACCCCTCCACGGTCACGCGCGTCGGCAGGCGATAGAACGTCGCATTGACTTCAACGGTGTCGAAGCGCTCCGCATAGAGCTCGAGCCAGGACTCCGTCGAACCGCGGTCGGGATAGATGCCACCGCGCCAGTGCGCGTAGCTCCAGCCCGAGCATCCGATCCATACCATCGTTCCTGGCTATCCGCAGTAGCGGATCGGGAAACGGACCGGCGAGTGGCTTGACGACCGTTCCTTCCCGTTTTGCCTCTTCAGGCCGGGGGAATCCTCGGGCAATGACAGATCGCACGGACGAGACAGCCGCGCGACGCGACGCCGAAGGCGCGGACGACAGCGAGTCCGAGGGGCAGGGCGAGAAAGGCGCTCCCGCGAAGGCTTCGGTGACGTACGAGCATCCCGTCGAACCGCCCGAAGCGATCCGACAGCCTTCGGAGGCGAATGACGCCAGAGGGGAAGGCGCCATGACCGAACCCATGTGCAGCACCGAAACAGCCACCGTCGGTGAGCCTCCAGGTGACTTCGAGGACGATCAGGGACCGGACGACCGTCAGCCGAGGCCGGGGAATGCCCCTGCGCCTGGCCAACGTCCGAGTGAGTCGGGCTCAACGCCCTCCGATATTCCTACCGAAGCCGACGAAGACGCGCATCGTGACCACGCACCTGGCCTTCGTCGTCGGAAAGACGTGCGGTCGCAGAGCTAGGCGACGAATGCGTTCTCGAATACCGCCGTCACGGGCCGAGGACGTCGATGGGCCAACTCTTGCCGCTCGTACCAGACGCGCTTACGGGGACTAGCGCGCCGTCGCCAGCTCGAGGCCGCTCATTCGGCCGGGTGGTGGTAGGTCCGGTCGAGGACTTCGACCGAGATCTTCATGGCCGTGATTGCTCCCCTGTTCTCGAGCCATCGAGCACCGTCCCCGTCGATCGACCACGCCCGTCCGACGGCGTACTCGGTTGCCGATCCGTCTCGATGTTCGGTGATGGTGCCCCGTACGACGTACGCGATGCCCGCTGTGTTCATGTGGTCGATCCGAGATGAGCGGCTTCCGGGCCCGATCGTGATCAGCCGCATTCGAAGCCGGCGCCCTACGCCGCCTGCGGCGTCCGGGTCGAGATCAAGGGTCGCGAGTGTTTCCGACTTCATGCCTTCGATCTCGTGCGTGGTGTGCTCGATCGTCATTGCATGCGCGATTGGAGTGTCGGGTGGGAGTCGAGCACCCTGAGCCGGATCACGACTCCTCGACGTCGGCGTTGAAACCGAGGACCATCACCGTGCCCATCCGCTCGCCATCCCGGAGTCCGCTGCCGCAAATGAGTTCGAGGGCATTGCCCAGTCGGAGCTCGCGATCGGACTCGACGGACGTTCGTCGTGGGTAGACGACGAGTCGCCCCGCGTAGCTGCCCATCACGACTTCCGTCTCGTCCCGATGCTTGCGCCACGAAACCCAGCGCGTAGGGGAGCCGGCCCAACGGCGGACCCTCCGAGAACGGACGCGATTTCCACGAGCTCCTCCCGCGTCAGTCCGGATCGTCGGATCCACCACTGCCGGTAGCTCACTCGCTCCTTCTCGGTCAGTTGGCCACGGTTGCGCCGGTACACCCGATGAGCGTTCCCGCAAGACGGGTAAGCAGAAACCTCGAAAGGCCTG